>NZ_JBFBAZ010000004.1:0-138093 GCF_040682475.1 Hamadaea sp. NPDC051192 | reverse complement strand
CGAGGCGGTGCAGTTGCTGCACGGTGGCGGCGACGTCGGCGCGGCGTTGTGCGCGGCCGACGAGGTGGCGGTCATCAGCTTCACCGGCAGCGCTGCCACCGGCGCGGCCGTCGCTAGGGCCGCCGGAGCCAAACGGCTGGTGCTCGAACTCGGCGGCAACGCGGCCACCATCGTCTGCGACGACGCCGACCTCGCGGCGGCCGCCCGGATCTGCGCCCGCACCGGATACAGCAACTCCGGCCAGAGCTGCATCTCGGTCCAGCGTGTCTACGTCCAGCGCTCCCGGTTCGACGAGTTCCTCGACGCGTTCACCACCGAAGTGCGTGCGCTCAAGGTCGGCGACCCGCTCGACCCGGACACCGACGTCGGATCCATGGTGGACGAAGCGGCCGCGCGGCGGGTAGCGAGCTGGGCCGCCAAGGCCACCGCCGGCGGGGGAGTCCTGGCGTTGGGCGGTGGACACGACGGGGCCACCCTCGCGCCGACCGTGGTCGCCGATCCACCCGCCGACGCCGACATCGTCGTGCAGGAGGTCTTCGGGGCGCTGGTCGCCGTGCTGCCGTTCGACGACTTCGACGCCGTCCTGCAGACCTGCAACGACAGCCGGTTCGGCCTGCAAGCCGGCCTGTTCACCCGCGACATCGGCCGCATCGTCACCGCCTGGCGTGAGCTGGAGGTCGGCGGCCTGATCGTCAACGGCTCCTCCAACTTCCGGCTCGACCACATTCCGTTCGGGGGCGTCAAGGACTCCGGCTTCGGCCGCGAGGCCCCCCGCCAGATGATCGAGGACTACACCGTGCTCAAAACCCTGATCCTGCGCGACCTGTCCGTCTGGGGGTCGGTGCGATGACGCAGTCAGATCCGGCGACTCGGTCCGGAGCCCAAGCGCTGGCGGCGCAACTGGAGGCCTACGGCGTCGAGTACGTCTTCGGCACCTGCGGGCACACCAACATCGCCCTACTCGACGCCATCGGGCGTACCGGGGTGAAGTTCGTCATCGCCCGGCACGAGCAGGCCGCCGCGCACGCCGCCGACGGCTACGCCCGCGCCTCCGGCAAGCCCGGCGTCCTGCTGGTGCACGTCGGCCCCGGCATGATGAACGCAGTCACCGGGGTCGCGACGGCGGCGATGGACTCCGTCCCGCTGGTCGTGATCTCCGGCGACGTTCCGTCCTACATGTACGGACGGCACCCGCACCAGGAGGTCAACCTCCACGCCGACGCCGACCAGACCGCCATCTACCGCCCGTTCGTCAAGCGCGCCTGGCACGCGCACCGCGTCGAGGACCTGCCGCGCTTCACCGAGCGCGCCTTCTGGACCGCCGCCTCCGGTCGCCCCGGGGCCGTCCTGCTCAACATCCCGATGGACCTGCTGTCGCGTCCGCTGCCGGACGCCGCCGACCATCACCTGCCCGTCCACACCACCGTTCCCGACCTGCCCGCGGACGAGGCCGACCGGATCGCCGGCCTGCTGCTGTCCGCGCGACGCCCGCTGATCTACGTCGGCGGCGGTCTCGGCCGCGGCGAAGGGCGCGCGATCCTCGCGCGCCTCGCCGAACACCTGGAGATCCCGATCGCCCACTCCCTCATGGCCAAGGGCGCGATCTCCGACGGTCATCCGCTCGTGCTCGGCATGCCGGGCTTCTGGGGACTTCAGACGACCAACGAGTACGCGTTGAGCGCCGACGTCGTTCTCGCGATCGGTACGCGGTTCGCCGAGACCGACGCCAGTTCCTGGAATCCGGCGTACACGTGGCGGTTCCCGCCGTCGAAGCTGATCCAGATCGACATCGACCCGGCGGAGATCGGCCGCAACTATCCGGTCGAGATCGGCGTGGTCGCCGACGCCACCCTGGCCGTCGAGGCGATCGAGGCCGCCGTACGCCGGGCGCAGCCCGACCCCGTCCAGCGGCCGGGACTGCGCGAGACCATCGCCGAGGCGCGGACGGCTCTCTTCGCCGGCAGCGCCGACCGGGGACGCAGCGACCAGTTCCCGCTGCGCCCGGAACGCATCCTCGCCGACGTACGCGCCGGCGTACCGGACGACGCGGTCCTCGTGACCGACGTCGGCTGGAACAAGAACGGGGTGGCCCAGTGCTACCCGCTGCCCGCCGGCGGACGCTTCATCACCCCCGGCGGCGCGTCCACCATGGGATTCGGCCCGGCAGCCGCGCTCGGCGTGCAGATCGCCGAACCGGACCGGGTCGTGGTGGCCCTCATCGGCGACGGCGGCATGAGCGCACAACTGCCGGCCGTGCCGATGGCGGTCGAACAGGGGCTGCCGGTGATCTTCCTGGTCATGAACAACCGTGCCCACGGGACGATCGCCGATCTGCAGGCGGCGAACTTCGGCCGCAGCTACGGATGCGAGTTCCGCGACCCGGAAGGCCGCCCGTACAGCCCCGACTTCGCCGAGTTCGGGCGAGCCTGCGGCGCGGACGGATACCGCGTCGACAAGCCCGCCGACCTCGCCGACGCACTGCGTACCGCGGTCCGGAACCGCCGCCCGGCGGTCCTGGACGTCCCGATGACCAACGAACCGGTGCCCACCCCCGGGCACTGGAACATCAAGGACATCTACCACGGCGTTTTCGAGTGACACCCGCACCGCCCACCCACATCGCGCCTCCCCCAGATTGAGGTGAAGTGTCATGTCCCCCTCCGCTCGATCGCGCCTGGCGATCGTCGGCTTCACGGCCGTCCTGGCGCTCGTCGTCGGGTGCTCCGCACCCGGCTCGGACAACGACTCCGGCGACAAGAACTCGACCGGGCCGATCAAGATCGCCCTCGTCGACGCGCAGAGCGGCCAGCTCAGCTCGCTGGGCGCCTGGGAGTTGAAGGGCGCCAAACTCGCCGTCGAGGAATGGAACAAGGCCGGCGGCATCAACGGCCGGCAGATCCAGCTCGACGTCTTCGACGATCAGGGCGATCCGACGGTCGGCACGAACATGGCCCGCAAGATCGCCAGTGAGGGCTATCTCGCGATGATCGGCACCGCCGAGAGCGCGGTCACCATCGCGATGGCGCCGATCCTCCAGCAGAACCAGATCCCGAACATCGCCTCCGGGCAGTCCCCGGGCATGGTCGCGTTGAAGAGCCCGTTCCTGTTCCTCAATGGGCCGACCAGCGTCACCTACGACGAGACCCTGGCCAAGCACGTCGTGGAGACCAAGGGGATCAAGAGCATCGCGATGATCACCAACAACGGGTCCTACGGCAAAGGCGAGCACGACGCCTTCCTCAAAGCGCTCCAGGCCCGCGGCGTGACGCCGGTCGCCGACCAGGTCGTCACGACCGACCAGAAGGAGTTCAGCGCCGCGCTGACCACCATCCGGCAGAAGAACCCACAGGTCATCTTCCTCGGCGCCGAGGAGGTCGAATCCGGCCTCATCGTCAAGCAGACCCGGGAGCTGGGCATCAAGGCGGTCTTCGCCGGCGCCGCACCGCAGGGCACCCCGGTGTTCCGGGACACCGCCGGCGTCGCCGCCGTCGAAGGGACGCTGGTCAGCACCCCGTACATGAGCAACGACCTCAACGACAAGACGCGCAAGTTCGCCGAGGCGTACAAGGCGGCCTATGGCGAGGAGGCCGAGCTGCACGGAGCGAAGGCGTACGACGGCGCGCAGATCTTGCTGAGCGCCCTCAAGTCGAGCAACGTGGCCACGGGCAAGGCGCTCGCCGACGCGATCCGCGCGACCAAGCGCGACGGTCTGCTGGGCAACTTCGCCTACGACGAGACCGGGGTGGGCATCTTCGCCACCACGATCGGCACGATCACGAACGGCAAGCTGGTCCCCGCCAGCTGATCCGACACCTCGGGGAGGCGGCCCGGCCGCCTTCCCGAGGACCGCCTCGCAAGCCCCGTCCCCAGGGAGAACAATGCAGATCTTCCTACAGACCTTCATCGGCGGCGTGAGCCTCGGCGCCATCTACGCGCTGGTGGCTCTCGGGTTCTCCCTCGTCTACCGCACGATGGGACTGGTCAACTTCTCACACGGCAACGTGGTCATGATCGGCGCCTACATCGCGTCGACCTTCTACCTGTCGGCCAAGCTGCCGTTCGCCTTGGCGATGGTGATCGCGCTCGCGGTCACCGGCCTGATCGGCGTCATCATCGAACGCGTCCTGCGGCCGTTGGAGAACAAGGACTTCGACCTCATGCTGATCGGCACGATCGGCTTCGGCATCGTGCTGGAGGCGTTGGCGATCCTCGTCTGGGGGGCCACCGGCCGGGCGGTGCGCTCGCCGGTGCCGGCCGCGCCGCTGGACGTCGCCGGGATCAAGATCCGCACCTACGACCTGCTGGTGCTGGCCATCGCCGCCGCCGCGACGCTGCTGCTGATGTTCTTCCTCCAGTGCACCAAGCGCGGAGCGGCGATGCAGGCCGTCGCGATGGACCATGAGGCCGCGACCGCCGTCGGCATCCACGTCGGCCGCAGCAACGCGATCGCGTTCATGCTCGGTGCGGCGCTCGCGGCGCTGGCCGGGGGACTGGTCGGCCCGCTGCTCTACGTGAACCCGACGATGGGCGGAACCCTGGGCATCAAAGGGTTCGCCGGCGCGATCCTCGGCGGGTTCGGCAGCGTACCGGGAGCGATCCTGGGCGGCATCGCGATCGGGGTGCTCGACTCGTTCGCCGCCGGTCATTTCCAGGGCTACTCGGAACTGGTCACCTTCCTGGTCTTCACGGTGATCATCATGATCCGGCCCACCGGCGTCTTCGGCGAGCGGACGGTGAACCGCGCATGAAGTACCGCATCGGCGCCGTCGCGATCCTCGGGATCGCCGCCTGGCTGCTGCCGTATCAGCTCGACTCCTACTCGATCCACGTCGTCGACGTGATGCTCATCTTCGCCCTGCTCGCCGTCGGCCTCGGCCTGGCGATGGGCATCGCCGGTCAGATCAACCTCGCGCAGGTCGCGTTCTTCGGCGTGGCCGCGTACGCCACCGCCATCCTCACCACCCGCGAGGGCTACGGGTTCTGGACCGCCGCCGTCATCTCCATCGCCATCGCGGGCGTCTTCGGGATCGTCATCGGACTGCCGGCCCTGCGGATGCAGTCGCACTACCTCGGCATCGTCACCCTGGGGCTGGCGCTGGCCTTCACCAACTGGGTCACCAACGCCCAGCTGACCGGCGGCGCGGAAGGGATCTCCGGCATCGCCGGGCCGGTCCTGCCGGGCGTCGACCTGTCCAGCGAGTACCTCTTCTACTACCTCGAACTGATCGTCTTCGCGATCGCGCTCGCGTTCGGGCTGTTCGTCGTGCATACGCCGCTCGGCCGGCGCATGCGGGCGATGCGTGACGACGACCTGGCCGCCGGCGCCGTCGGCGTCGAGGTGCCGATGCTGCGCATGACGGCGTTCCTGCTCGCCAGCGTCTACGGCGGCCTCGCCGGGGTGCTGTACGCCGGGCTCATCCGCTACGTCGCCCCCGAGACGTTCAGCATCGCGAACATGTTCTTCCTCCTCGCCATGGTCATCATCGGCGGGCGGCAGAGCCTGGTCGGCTGCGTCGTCGGAGCCGCCGCCCTGACCCTCATCCGCGAACTGCTGGCCGACTACCCGACGTACGCGCAGATCGCGTACGGCAGCGTGGTCGTGCTGACCGTCGTGTTCGCCCCGACCGGGCTGGCCGGCGTACCGGCTCGTGCCTTGGCCGCCGCCCGCCGGTTCGGGCTGTTCGCCAGGCGTACGCCCGGCGCACCGTCCACATTGGGCGCGTTCCGTCCCTACGAGCCGGTGACGACGGACCCGTCCGGCGGCCCGATCCTGCGGGTCGACGCGGTCGACATGGCGTTCCGCGGCCTCAAGGCCCTCCAGCAGATCACCCTCAGCGTCGAGCCGGGCGAGATCCGCGGGATCGTCGGCCCGAACGGCTCCGGCAAGACCACGCTCTTCAACGTCATCAGCGGGCTGTACAAGCCGACGGCCGGTCGCGTCCACATCGCCGGCCGCGATATGACCGCCGCCCGCTCGTTCCGGCTGGCCCAAGCCGGCATCGCCCGGACCTTCCAGAACCTCCGCCTGTTCAAGCAGCTCACCGTGCGGGAGAACATCCTCGTCGCGCTCGACCAGAGCCGCGCCCACGACGCCTGGCGGTACGCCCTCTGGCCGATCGGGATCTGGCGGCACGACCGGGCACTGCGTGCCGAGGCGGACGAGATCCTCGACCGATTCGGGCTGGCCGACTTCGGCGACACCGCCCCCGGCGCACTCCCGTACGGCATCCAGCGCCGTGCCGAGATCGCCCGCGCCATGGCCCGCAAACCCAGCCTGCTGCTGCTCGACGAGCCGGCCGCCGGGCTCAACGGCGACGAGGTACGCCAGCTCGCCGAGATCACCCGATCGATCCGGTCGTCCGGGGTCACCGTCGTCATCATCGAACACAACATGGGCCTGGTCATGTCGCTGTGCGAGAAGATCACGGTGCTCGCCAGCGGGACGGTCATCGCCGAGGGCACCCCGGCGGAGGTCGCGCGGTCGCCGAAGGTGATCGAGGCGTACCTCGGGGATTCCGCGATGTCCCACGACGTGCCCGAAGCGATGTCCCACGACGTGCCCGGAGCCACGCCGACGGAGGTGCCCCAATGACGCAGACGGCCGCGACGACCGCGACGACAGCCGACCTCACCGCACGGGGCCAGGCCCTGACCGTCCAGGGCCTGTCCGTCCACTACGGAGGCGTCCGCGCGGTCGACGACGTCGACCTCACCGTCCCGGCCGGACAGGCCGTCGGCATCATCGGCGCCAACGGGGCGGGCAAGACCTCCACCCTCAAAGCCCTGATGGGCCTCGTCCCGCGCCGGGTCACCGGCCTGCGGCTGGGGGAGCGGGACATCACCAAGGTCAAGGCGCGCGACATGGTCCGCCACGGCGTCGGCTACGTCCCCGAAGGCCGCCACGTGTTCCCTGGGCTTCCCGTCGAGAAGAACCTCTACCTCGGCGCGTACGCCAAACCGTGGAACCAGCGCGTCCGGACCGCCGCCGACGAGGTCTACGAGCTGTTCCCCGTCCTCGGCGAGATGCGGAACCGGCTCGCCGGCGCGCTCTCCGGCGGCCAGCAGCAGATGCTGGCCATCGGCCGGGCGCTGATGTCCCAGCCGAGCCTGCTGCTGCTCGACGAACCCTCGATGGGCCTGTCGCCCAAGCTCGTCGACGAGATCGTCCAGGTGCTGCAACGGCTCAGCGCCCAAGGGCTGACGATCCTGCTCGTCGAGCAGAACGCCAAGCTCACCTTCGAGGTGACCTCATCCTGTCTCGTGATGGAGAACGGCGTGGTCGCCATGACCGGCACGTCGGAGGAGCTGAGCCACGACAGCCGCGTACGCCAGATCTACCTCGGACTCTGATCACACGCCGGTCAGTGGGTCGAGGGTGCGACCTCGACCTCCTGCCCGTCCTCCGACCACCGGGTGTGGAAGGTCCCGTCCTGGTCGACCCGCTTGTAGGTGTGCGCGCCGAAGAAGTCGCGCTGGCCCTGGATGAGAGCGGCCGGCAGCCGTTCGGAGGCGAGCGAGTCGAAGTACGCCAACGCCGAGGAGAAACCGGGCGCGGGGACGGCCGACGCCGCCGCGATGCCGACGATCCGCCGCCAGGCGGCCTCGCCCTGGGCCACCGCCTCGGCGAAGTACGGGTCGACCAGCAACGTCGGCAGATCCGGCTGGTGGGCGTACGCGTCGACGATGCGGTTGAGGAACCGGGCCCGGATGATGCAGCCCGCCCGCCAGATCTTGGCGAGCGCACCGAGGTCGATGTCCCAGCCGAACTCCTTCGCCCCGGCCACGATGAGGTCGAAGCCCTGGGCGTACGCGATCACCTTCGACGCGTACAGGGCGGCGCGTACGTCGTCGGCGAACGAGTCCGGCATCGCCTGTGCGGTCGGCCGCGGCCCGAACGTGGCGCTGTGGACGGTCGAGTGGACCGCCGCACGCTGCTCCGGTTTGGAGGAGACCGCCCGGGCGAAGACCGCCTCGCCGATGCCGGAGACCGGGATGCCCAGGCCGACCGCGTTCTGCACGGTCCAGACCCCGGTGCCCTTGGAGCCGGCCTGGTCGAGGATCACGTCGACCAGCGGCTTGCCGGTCTTCTGATCGGTCTTGCCGAGCACCTCGGCGGTGATCTCGATCAGGTACGACTCCAGGTCGCCGGAGTTCCACTGCTGGAAGATCGTGACGAGCTGCTCGACGGAGTACCCGCCCACCCGCCGCAGCAGGTCGTACGCCTCGGCGATGAGCTGCATGTCGGCGTACTCGATGCCGTTGTGCACCATCTTGACGAAGTGGCCGGCGCCGTCGGTGCCGATATGGGTCACACACGGCTCGCCTTCGGCCACCGCGGCGATGCTCTTCAGGATCGGGCCGAGCGTCTCCCACGCCTCGACCGACCCGCCCGGCATGATCGACGGCCCGTGCAGGGCGCCCTCCTCGCCGCCGGAGATGCCGGTGCCGACGAAGTTGAGCCCCCGCTCACGCAGGTCGCGCTCACGCCGGATGGTGTCGTGGAAGTTGGCGTTGCCGCCGTCCACGATGATGTCGCCCGGCTCGAACCGTTCGGCGAGCTGCTCGATCACGGCGTCGGTCCCGGCGCCGGCCTGCACCATGATGATCGCCGTACGCGGTTTGGCCAGCGAGGCGACGAAGTCGTCGACCGTCTCCGCCGCGAGGAAACCGGCGTCGCCATGCTCTCGCAGCAACTCCTCGGTGCGGGCGTAGGTGCGGTTGTAGACCGCGACCGTGTTGCCCTCTCGCGAGGCGAGGTTGCGGGCGAGGTTCGACCCCATGACGGCCAGTCCGACCACGCCGATGTTCGCCTGACCGGTTTGCTGCGCGGAAGAAGACATCAGGATCCGTTCTCGTCGTCCGGTGCGGGCGGCCCCGGGCGCCCGGCGTATCCCTTCCGATTATCCGATGCCTGCCTCCGCGCGGCAGGGGTTTGCGGCGTCCGGGGCTATTTCTGCCGGGACAACGTGACGACGCTGCGCGGCCACCACGGGGTCTCGACGAAGCCCCGGCGGAAGGTCAGCAGGACCATGTTGGCCGTCCAGCCGCGTACGCCCTCCAGGTGGCCCAGCGTGTTGGTGGTGAAATCGAAGATGTCCTTGGTCGTCGGCAGGATGACCTCGCACATCAGCGTGTTCTCGCTGAGCATCGCGGCGACGAAGCGTACGCCCCGGTAGGTGCTCAGTTTGCGGGCCACCGCGTCGAGCGACGGCGGCTCCACGGTGATGTTGAACAGCAGTTCCGATTCGAACCCGAGCGCGGGCGCGGGCACCAGCGTCGTGACGAGGATGCAGCCGCGGCCCTGCAACGTCTCGAACCGGCGGCGTACGGTGCTCTCGTTGACCCCGATCGCCTCGGCCACGGTGGAGAAGCTGGCCCGGCCGTCCTCCCGCATCACCTCGATGATCTGGTGGTCCACCGGGTCGAAGTGGCTCGGGTCGCACTCGTGCAGGTCGGGGACGACCACTTCGGCGTCGGCCGACAGCAGCTGCCGGCTCCAGTCGGCGGCGACTTTGTAGGTGTGCAGGTTGAGATCGGTCCGGCAGCGCTGCACGCCGTCGATGACCTGGATCTCGTTGATCATGTCCTGCAGCGTCTGATCCTTGCGGACGTTGAGTTCGCAGAAGATGTCGTCCGCCCCGCTCACCAGCGCGACGAATCGGATCGCCGGATGCTTGGCCAGTTCCAGGCACACCTTGACCTGGCTGCCCGGGCGGCAGCCGAGGCGCAGGTCGTACAGGTCGGCCGCGCCCGCGTGGTTGATGTCGGGGACGACGGCGACCCGGACGATGCCGTCGCGCAGCAACTGCTGCCCGCGCCGGGCGGCCGTGGCGACCGAGGTCTCGCACAGTTCGGAGATCTCGGTCCAGCTTGCCCGGCCGTTCGACTGAAGGGCGGCGACGATGCGCCGGTCCAGCGGGTCGAGCCGTGCGATGCCGTCAGCCACAGGTCCGCTCCATGTCATGCCTTTGCCGGCCGGTCCGCGCCCACTTCCGACAGGAACTCGCGTACGGTCGCGCGCCACAGGTCCGCCTCTTCGATCTGCGGTGAGTGCCCGGAGTTCTCGAACACGACGAGCCGGCTGCCCGGGATCAGGTCGACGATCGTCTGGCTGCTGGCGACCGGGGTGATCCAGTCGCTGCGGCCGACGGTCACCAGGGTGGGGGAGGTGATCCGGGGGAGCTGCGCTTTGATGTCGTAGTTCGGCTGGTTCACCGCGAAGGCGAAGTTGTGCGTCGCGTACCGGTAGTACGTCGCCTCCACCTTCGCCTCCACCGCGGCCGGGTCGTACACGTGATCGTAGAGCGGGAGGATCTCCCGCCAGCAGTCTCTCAGATCGGCGTCGTCGCGCACGGTACCGCTGTTGATCCGGTCGAGTTTGGCCCGGTCGATGGTGACCCGGGTCGACGCGAGCGCGTTCTGCTCGGCGGCCTTCTCGTTCTCGTGATCGGCCGAGGTGTCCCGCAACACCAGAGCGCGTACGCGTTCCGGGTGGCGGATGGCGTACTCCATCGAGATGAATCCGCCGTAGGAGCCGCCGGCCATCACGAACGTCTCGACACCGGCCCACTCCCGCAGCGCGTCGACGTCGGCGACCCACTGCTCGTGCGTGAACGGTCCGTTGCCCTCACTGACGCCGGAACCACGGGCGTCGAAGACGATGACCCGGAAGGTGTCGGCGAACGGGGCGAAGGTGGCGCGCGGTTCGGCCCGGGAACCGAGTCCGGGCGCGCCGTGGTGGGCGATCAGCACCGGCGCGTCGGCGTCGCCGAACGTCTCGACTTCCAGCTCGTTGTCGTTGATGGTCAGCCGCATGGCTCCCCCTTGAGATTGTGGACGGTTCTAGACGGGCACGATGACGTCGGCGAGGCCGCGCGGGTACGCGGTGAACGGGCGCGCGCCCTCCTCGGTGATGAGCATCGAGTCGGAGATGCGGTAGCCGCCGTGGTCCGGGACGTAGATGCCCGGCTCGTTGGACACGACCATGCCCGGCTCGAGCACGGTCGGATCGCCGTCCTCCAGCCACGGCGGCTCGTGCATGCCCAGCCCGATGCCGTGGCCCTGACGGTGGCGCAGGTATCGGCCCAGCCCGGCCGACCGGATGACGTCGAGGCAGATCTTGTTGGCCTCCGCGCAGGTCAATCCGGGGCGCAGCGCCTCGGTTCCCGTCTGCTGCGCCTGCTGGACGGCGGTGTAGTAGCGCTCCTGCTCGGCGGTGGGCTCGCCGAGGACGAAGGTCCGCTCGCCTTCGACGAACCGGCCGCCGACCGCGCAGCCGAGCGACAGGACGAACGTGTCGCCGGGCTGGAGCCGATAGGCCGACGGCAGGCCGTGCGGCCGGGCGCTGTTGCGTGCTGCGTACACCAGGCCACCGGCCAGGAACGAGACCACCACGACGTCGTCGTGGTCGGCGTACATGGTGCCGGTCCCGACCGAGGAGACGTGCGCGGCGAGTTCGGCCTCGCTGGGCAGCTCGCCGCCGGCCGCGATCGCGTCCTCGACCAGCTTCCGGCCCTCGACCAGCATCAGGTCAGTGATCCGGGCCGCCTCCTGGTGCAGCGCGACCTCCTCCGGCCGCTTGCGGTATCGCTCCCGCATGACCAGGTCGGTCGGGCTCAGCTCCGCGCCGGGCAGGGCCGCCCGGACGAGGTCCAGCCGGCCGACGCTCATGCTCGGGGGAAATCCGACCCGCCCGCGGGCCCGGTCCGCGAGGAAGGCGAACGGCTCGCGGATTCCGGGGAACTCCGGGTACGCGATCAGCTCGGCGGCCGCGTTCTGCACCTGCGCGTGCTCGGCCTCCAGCTCGGGCAGCAGCAGGACGGCCGGCCCGTCGACCGGCAGCAGCACGGCCACCGGTCGCTCGCAGGGATGGTGGAAGAAGCCGGTCAGGTAGGCGACGTCTTCCGGATCGTCGGTCAGCAACGCGGCGTAACCGGCCTGCTCCGCCGCCGCGCGTACAACATCTTGAAGATCGGTGTAGAAGCGGACCGGGAGCCGTTGCGCGAAGCCCATGATGGTCATTCCTCTCTGGTACGCGGATTGCGCGCGTCGTTGTACGCGATGGAGACGAGGGTGGCCGAGACGACCAGAGCGAGGATCGCGAGCGACGGGAACAGCGTGGTCCACCAGGCGCTCGACATCGCACCGGACTGCTGGGCCTCGTAGAGGATGCGTCCCCACGACCAGCTGTTGGGGTCGCCCAGGCCGAGGAACGCGAGCCCGGCGGCGGACAGGACGGCGCGCGACGCGGTCAGCACGACCGACACGACGACGACCGGGGCGACCGCAGGGACCAGGTGTTTGCGCATGATCCAGACGTGCGATCCGCCGGTGAGCCGAGCGGCGTCCATATAGGGCAGCTGGACCACCGACAGCGCCTGCGAGCGCACCACCCGGGTGACCTCGGGCCAGGCGAAGAACGCGATGACCAGCACCACGGTCGGCAGGCTCGGCCCCGCCAGCGCCGCCACCAGGATCATCAGTGGCAGCACCGGCAGTGACAGGCACAGGTCGACGATCGTGCCGATGACCCCGTCGACCTTCGGGAAGTACGCCCCGAAGACCGCCACGACCACGCCGATCACGATGGCCAGCGCCGACGACGCGGCCGCGATGATCATGCTGATCCGGGTGCCCCAGACGACTTCGGCGAAGATGTCCCGGCCGAGGTTGTCGGTGCCGAACCAGTGTTCGCCCGAGGGCGGTTGCAGCACCTCCGACCCGTAGCCGCTGGGATAGTCGGCGAGGAGCGGAGCCAGCACCGCCACCGCGACGAGCAGCAGCATGATGAGGACCGCGCCGAGGCCGAGCGGATTGCGCCGGAACGCCCGCCAGGTCGCCGAGGCGGCGGTCGGCTGGTCGGCGACGACGGTGTCCAGGGTTGTCGCTGTCGCTGTCATGACGTACGCACCCTCGGGTCGAGCAGACCGTACGCGAGGTCGGTCAGGATGTTGGCGATCACGACGGTCGCGGCGAGCAGGACGAACGCGCCCTGCAGCACCGGGAAGTCGAGCTGGGTGACCGCCTCGTAGATGCCGCGCCCGATGCCCGGGTACGCGAACACGGTCTCGGTGAGCACCGCGCCGCCGACGACGAAGCCGAGTTGCAGCCCGACCAGGGTGGTGGTGGGCAGCAGGGCGTTGCGCAGCCCGTGCTTCCACACCACCTTCCGGTTCGGCAGTCCCTTGGCCGTGGCCAGTGCGCAGTAGTCCTCGCCGAGCGCCTCGATCAAGGTCGCCCGCAAGGTCAGCACATAGGTGCCGATCTGCACCAGGACCAGGCTCAGGCACGGCAGGATCAGATGCAGCGCCACGTCGCCGTACCAGGCGGAGCCGTAGACCCCCGGCGAGTACGCGCCGCCGATGGGCAGCCAGTGCAGTTGCAGGCCCAGCGTGAACAGCAGGAAGATGCCCACGCTGGGGATGAACAGTGACTGCCCGACGACCCCGCTGACCTGGACCAGACGGTCCAGCAGGCCGCGCGGGTGGGTGGCGGCGAGCACCCCGAGCGGGATGCCCACCGCCATCGTCACCAGCAGCGACGACACGGCCAGCAGCAGCGTCCACGGCAGCCGGTCCATCAGCACCGTGGTCACCGGCACCTGCTGGGTGAACGAGATCCCGAGGTTGCCGTGCAGCAACTGCCACAGGTACTTGCCGTACTGGACGAACAGGGGCTCGTCGAGGCCGTACTGCTGGAGCAGGATCTGCCGGGACTCGGGGGTCATGTTGGGGCTGGCCACCGCCAGTGCCGGATCACCGGGCAGCAGTCGCAGCAGCAGGAAGGTGACGGATGCGGCGAACCACAGCGTCACCAGGCCGCGGAGCAGCCTGCGGACGGCGAAACCGATGACTGGTGGCATGGGGGTGGCCGTCCTCAGCTGGTCTTCTTGACGTTCGCCAGCGACTGCGGGTCGATGATCGACATCAGTTCGCTCGGCTTGACGATGAACCCCGTCCACTTGGAGCTGTGTGCGACGTAGAGGTTCTGCATGTACATGACGTTGTCGTACACGTTGTCGTGGACCAGCGTCGCCGCCTGCCAGACCAGGTCCTTCTGCTTGGCCTCGTCCGTCTCGGCCTGGGCCTGGGTGATCAGCGCGGACAGCGCCGGGTCGTCGACCAGCGTGTAGTTGATCGCACCCTTGGGCAGGTACGTCAGCGCCATGTTGGTCGCCGGGTCGTCCATGATGGCGAAGTTGCCGGCGTAGATGTCGTACTCGCCGGCCGCCGTCTTGGCCAGGTAGGTGTTGCGGTCCAGGCCCTGGAGGGTGATCGTGATGCCCGCCTTGGCCGCGGAGTCCTTGACCATGGACGCCCACTGCGACGTCACCGCGTCCTGCAGCGAGTAGATCATCGTGAGGTTCAGCGGGAACTTGCCGCTGCCGTCAGCCTTGTACCCGGCCTCCTGCAGCAACTGCTTGGCCTTGTCGACGTCGAACGCGTACTCCTTGAGCGACGGGTTGACGAAGTCCTTGAGCACCGGCGGGATCGGGCTCGACCCGGTCGTCACGCCTTGACCCTGGAGGACGACCGTGCGGATCGACTCGTAGTCGACGGCGGCCGCGAGAGCCTGGCGTACCTTGAGGTTCTCCAGGGGCTTGCGCGACATGTTGTAGGTCATGTGGGCGTACCCGAGGCCGGGAACCTCTTCCACCGTGATGCCGCTGGTCGACTTGAGGTTCTTCACCTGAGCCGGGGGCAGCGCGTTGGCGATCGCGTCCACGTCGCCGTTCTTGAGCGCGAGGATCTCGGTGTTGACGTCGGGGTAGACGCGGAAGACGACCTTCGCCAGGGTCGGCGTGTTGTCGGGGGCGAACGGGTACGGGGTGACGCGCTCGAGCGTGTAGCTCTGTCCCTTGACCGCGCTGACCAGCTTGTACGGTCCGGCGCTGACCCAGTCGGCGTTGTTGGCGAACTTGGAGACGTCGCCCTGCTTCTCGAACACGTGCTTGGGCACGACGTTCATCCAGTAGCCGACCTCGGGGATGACGGTCGCGTCGGGCTTGCTCAGGTGCAGCTCGACCCGGGTGGCCGAGGCCGCCGTCGCGGACTCCACGTTCGCCAGCTGCCCGTACGTGGTGTTGCCGGTCGGCTTGTACTGCTTGATCGCGTTGATCGTGTACGCGACGTCCTCGGCCGTCACCGGCTGGCCGTCGCTCCACTTCATGTCCGACCGGATGGTGTAGTAGCCGGTCTTGTCGTCGGCGTAGCCGTACTCCGCGGCCAGCATCGGCGACTTGGCGCCGTTCGCGTCGATCGTCAGCAGGCGGGGATACATGAGGTTGGAGACCCAGTAGTCCGTCCGGCTGTTGCCGACCAGCGGGTTGTAGTTCACCACGTCGGTGGTGGTGGCGATGGTCAGCGTGTCGCTGCCGGCGCCGCCCGTCTCGCTCGGCGCGCTCGGGCTACAGCCCACGACCGCGGCGAGCGGCACGGCGGCGACGCCGAATATGAGGGCACGTCTTCTCATCAGACCCAGACCTCCTCGAGGACCCGGATGGTGTTGCCGCCGACGACCTTGCGGATCTCGTCGTCGGAGTAGTCGTGCTTGACCAGCCATCCGATGATGTTGAAAAAGCATTCGGCCGGGTTCTCCAGGCCGTCGACGTACTCCACCTTCGGGAACTGCACGGCGCCGTGCGCCTCCTTGGTGGACAGGTTCGCCGCGAACGCGTCGTGCAGGCCGACGTGATCACCGAACAGCGTGTCTGGCCCGAACGTGACGTGGTCGATCCCGATGAGGTCGACGCAGTGCACGAAGTGGTCCATCACCGATTCCAGGCTGTGGGCCGGGTGGGCGTGCGAGAGGGTCGTGTGCGGCGCGGCCTCCAGGCCCAGTACGCCACCACGCTCGGCACAGGCCTTGATGACGTCGTCGGGCTTCATCCGGTTGATCGGCCACACCGAGCGGGAGCCGCAGTGGGTGATGAAGACCGGCTTGGTGGAGTGCTTGACCACGTCCAGCGCGGTGCGGTCGCCCGAGTGGGAGATGTCGATGGCCAGGCCGAGCTTGTTCATCCGCTCGACGGCCTTCTCGCCGAAGTAGGTCAGGCCGCCGTCGCCGCGCTCCTTCAGACCGCTGCCGAGCATGTTGGCCTCGGAGTAGGCGATGCCGATCTGGCGTACGCCGAATCCGTAGAGCACGTCGAGCCGGTCGACCTCGTTCTCGATCATCGTGGCGGCTTCGAGGGCGAACACGTGCGCCACCCGGCCGGTCTCGTGCGCGCGGAAGATGTCCTTGAGCGTCTCGGCCTTGACGACGAAGTCCTGGTGGGCCAGGTCAGCCATGCGTACGCCGAGGTCGAACAGCACGTCCTGGTACTTCCAGCCGGCGTCGCTGGAGATGCAGCAGGTGCCGTCCATCCCGTTGTCGAACACGGCGGTCATGCCCGAGCGGGACAGGCCCTCGTAGCCGGTGGGTTCGCGGCCCTGGCGGATGTGGTCGCGCAACTGCGTCATGTCCTGCGGGAACACCTGCACGTGGTCGTGCAGCGAGATGACGATCTCCTCCCGCAGCAGCCGCGTCGTGCGCTCGGTCTGGCTGTCCGAAAGGTCCAGCCCGGCGTACGGGGCGACGCGGCCGATCTGCTGGGCGTACGCGAACTCCTTGTAGTCCTTGCCGGCTTCCAGATAGTCGTACGCGGTGTATCCGGTGTAGCGCTTCGCCGGTTCGAGCATGAGTGACTTCCCTTCGTTTTCGGCCCGTCGCAGTGGTCCTTGGGGGTGCCAACCGCGCGAAACCGGTTCGACGCCGTAACAGACTCGCAATGATCCGGCGTGCTGTAACCAAGGGTTGCAATAATCCGGCGCAGAAGTCAAGATGTAAGTGAAGATCAGGCAGTGATCTTATAGAGGTGCAGGTCAGACCATAGCTCGCCCTCGTCAGACGGTGACGAGCAGGCGAAAGAGCACGGCGAGGAGGTGCCCATGACCGAACCGACCCCCACCCCGGCGCTGTCGGTCCGGAAGCTGTCGGTGACGTTCCACAGCCGGCGCGGCGACATCCCCGCCGTGGCCGACGTCGGCTTCGACGTCGCCCCCGGTGAACTCGTCGCGCTGCTCGGCGAGTCCGGATCGGGCAAATCGGTCACCGCGCGGGCCGTCATGGGTCTGCACACCGGGTCCGCCGAGGTCCGCGCCGACCGCATCGCGCTGTCCGGAACCGACCTGCTGACGCTGCCCGACCGCGACCTGCGCGCGCTTCGCGGCAGCCGGATGAGCATGGTCTTCCAAGACGCGCTGTCGGCCCTCAACCCGGTGCTGTCGATCGGCGACCAGATCGGCGAGCTGTTCCGGGAGCATCGCGACATGTCCCGGCGGGCGGCCCGGCAGCAGGCGACCGACCTGCTCGGCCTGGTCGGCATCCCGGCGCCCGCCCAGCGGGTCGGCGACTATCCCCACCAGTTCTCCGGCGGCATGCGCCAGCGCATCCTGATCGCGATGGCCATCGCGCTGGAGCCCGAACTCGTCATCGCCGACGAGCCGACGACCGCGCTGGACGTGACCGTTCAGGCCCAGATCCTGGAACTGCTCGACGACCTGCGCCGCCAGCTGAACATGGCGGTCCTGCTGATCACCCACGATCTGGGCGTCGTCTCCGAGGTCGCCGACCGGACGATGGTCATGTACGCCGGGCGCATCGTCGAGGCGAGCACGACCGAGCAACTGCTCGGCGCACCCGCCCACCCGTACGCCCAGGCGCTGCTGCGCTCGGTCCCGCAGGCCGGGCAGATCGGCGACGACCTGTACGCCATCCCCGGCACCCCGCCGGACCCACGCCGCCAGCCCTCGGGCTGCCCGTTCCACCCCCGCTGCGACCAGGTCGTCGACCTGTGCCGCAGCGAACGGCCCGCACTTCGCTCGCTGCCGGGCGATCGTGCCGCCGCCTGCCACCGTGCCGAGGAGGTCCTGCATGCCGTCGCCTGATCCGACGCCGTCCGCCGAGTCCTGGGCGCTCGAAGCGACCGATCTCCGCAAGACCTTCGCGACCGGCCGGGCCGGCCTGCGCCGGACGAAGGTCAGCGCGGTCGACGGGGTCAGCCTCCGGCTGCGAGCCGGCGAGTCGCTGGGCATCGTCGGCGAGTCCGGCTGCGGGAAGTCCACCCTGGCCCGGATGCTCGTCGGGCTGGAGAGCCCGGACTCCGGGACCATCCAGATCGCGGGCCGGCCGATCGGCGACAACCGCCGCGAGCTGAGCCGCCACGTCCAGATGGTGTTCCAGGACCCCTACACGTCCCTCGATCCCCGCATGACGGTGCAGGAGCTGATCTCCGAACCGCTCACGGTGCACCGGATCGGCACCGCCGCCGAGCGTCGCGACCGGGTCGCCGAGCTGCTCCGGCTCGTCGGCTTGTCGCCGGAGATGATGGCGCGCTATCCGCACCAGTTCTCCGGCGGCCAGCGGCAACGGATCGGCATCGCCCGCGCCCTCGCGCTGGAGCCGCGCGTACTGATCTGCGACGAGCCGGTGTCCGCGCTCGACGTGTCGGTGCAGGCGCAGGTCGTCAACCTGCTCCGTGACCTGCAACGCCGGATGGGCATCGCGCTGGTGTTCATCGCGCACGATCTGTCGGTCGTCCGCCACATCGCCGACCGCACGGCCGTGATGTACCTCGGCCGCCTCGCGGAGACCGGCGACACCGCCGACGTGTTCGACTCACCGGCGCACCCCTACACCCAGGCGCTGCTGTCCGCCTCACCCGTCGTCGACCCCAACCGCCGCCGGCGCCTGGCCGACCGCATCGTCCTCGCCGGCGACCCGCCCAACCCCACCAACCCACCCTCCGGCTGCCGGTTCCACACCCGCTGCCACATCGCCGTCGCCGAGTGCGCCACGACGCAGCCGCAGATGCTGAGCGTCGGCGGCGGCTGGGCGGCGGCCTGCCACCTCGCCCAACGCGAACCGGCCGACAGCTCCGCCTCCTGAGGCGGAGCTGCCGGCCAGCCTTTCTTCTTAGCGGGTCAGCACCTCAGCTTGCGTGCTTCCGGGACGGGTCAGCGGACGGTGCGGGCGATGAACGGACGCATGGTGGTCTCGTCGCCGACCGATCCGACTGCCCACATCCCGCCATCCGGGCTGGGCGCGAGCGCGCTGATCGAGGCCTGGCCGGGCGCCGGAACAGCGGCCGGGATCCAGCCGGCCCCGGTCCAGCGGCGTACGTAGGCCTCGTAGGTGTCGTCGAGCGGTGAGTAGGTGTCACCGGCCGCCAGGACCGTGCGGCCATCGGAGGCGATGTCGCGCAGGTCGCCACGCTCCTCCGGCGCGTGCGTATCGGTCCAGGTGGCGCCGTCCCAATGGAGGACCAGCGGACGGTTGATGTCCCAGCCGTACAGGTCGCGTTGACCCCGGCCGGCGATCCACACGTCGTCTGCGGTGATTACGCGTACGCGGGCCACCCGCTGGATCACCATGGTGATGGCGGGCGCGGGGAACTGCTTCCAGCCGTAACCGTTCCAGTGCAGGATCAGCAGCTTCTCACCGGTGGTGTCCTTGCCGGTGTAGTCGGTGCCGGCGATCCAGACGTCCTGCCGTCCGCCCGCGTCGACGCTGCTGATGTCGAAGTCGTCGCCGAGCGCGGGCAGGGCGACGAGCTGCCACCGTACGCCGTCCCAGTGCTGCACGAAGCCACGGTCGTCGCCGGTCGTCCCGTCCCACGCGAACCCGGACAACCAGACGTCGTACGCGCTGATCGCCTTGATGCCGCTGAAGAAGTACCCGTCCGTGCCCGGGATCGGCACGGGCGTGGTCCGCGTCCACGTCTGGCCGTCCCAGCGCAGCACACCGCAGTCCGCCGCCGCCCAGACACTGCGGCGGCCCGACGCGCTGACGGAGTTGATACGCCCCAGGTTGGGAACCGGCGCCTGACTCCAGGAGGTCCCGTCCCAGTGCAGCGCCAGCGACGGAAGGCCGACGGCGTCGCACTGGTCCGCCTCGGCGGCTGCGGGGCCGGCGGTCGTCTTCTCCGGGACGGTGAAGCCGACGGCCCACGCGTCGTCTCGGCCGATCGCCGTGACCCCGGTCAGGTTGGCGTGGTCCAGGACGGGCAGGTCGAACTGCTGCCACCGCGGCCCGGCCGACTCCTCGCCGCTCGGCGAGGCCGTGCCGGTCGAGATGCCGTTCCTCGGTGGGTGGCTCGACGCGGCCGGTGCGGCCGCCGTCAAGGCGACCGACACGATCGCCAGGACGCCCAAGGCGTGCCGTCCGATCGACATGGTGATTCCCTTCTCCTTTGTGGACATCGGTGCTGCGTTCACCAGTCGTCACCGGTTTCCTGGCTGGTCGACGAGGGTCACGACGAGCCGGAGCCGCGAGCTGACGAGCGATCCCGCCGCCGGGACCTGCTGGTTCGCCGGGTCGTCGGCCCACTGCTGCCAGGCCGCACGCTTGTCCGCGGTCAGCCCGGCGGGCGGCAGCGGACGCTGCTTCCGTACGCCGTCGCTCACCACGCGCTCACCGAGGTACCGGTAGGTCGCCGGATCGAAGAGGATTTCCGGCGTACCGGGCAGCGAGAGCCCGACGGCGGGTTCCCCGACGACATCGGTCGCCGTGTCGACGCGGATGCCGGGCAGGGTGGCCAATGCGCGGTAAAGAGCCGCCTGTACCGAGGGCGGCGCGCCCAGCGGCGAGTTCCACAGCAGCACACCGGCGTTGGCGAAGGCTCGCTCGCCGGGCGATCCGGTCGTATTCGACGACAGATCCGGCTGGTCGGCGAGAGCGGTTACCATCGCCGCGGGCTCGGTCGGCAGCCCGGCGAGCCGCTGCCACGCGCCCAGCGGCGTGTAGACCTCAGGCTCCGAACCGGCCGGTCCACTGACGACGACGATCCTGCCGTCGACCAGGCTCGCGTCCTGCCGGCCGTCGAGTCGCTGCCACGCCTCGCCTCGATACACCGGGTCCTTGCTCTTGGGGTCGTAGCCGGCGTACTGGTAATGGATCCACTGGTTCGGCTCGGGCGTCAGCGCCGGCAGCCCTTCCGCGGTCCATGCCGCGTTCGTCAGCACCTGCTGCGCCGCGCTCAGCCGGGGCGCCTGCTGCCTGCTGGGATCGCCGGATCCGATGCCGCCCACGGCGACGACGGCGACGACCGCAGCAGCGCCCAGCGCCAGCACGGCGACCCGGAGCGGTGCCCGGCGGGGGCGTCGGCCACGCATTCCGCGGATCATCCGCTGCCGACCGGCGGCCAGCGCCGACGGTGTGGGCGGGGGCTCGGCGAACACCCGCTTCACGATCTCGATCTCGTCCATCAGTTCTCCTTCAAGGGGTTCACGTCGCCCAGCACTCGGCGCAGTTCGCGCTTGGCTCGGTTGAGGCGGGAGCCGACCGTCCCGGCGGGAACGCCGAGAGCCTCGGCGACCTCCTGGTAGCTCAGCCCGCCCAGCGCGGTCAGGAACAGCACGTCACGGTCGGCCCGGGCCAGCCCTTTGATGGCCCCGGCCAGCCGCGGCCCGGCCCGCTGGGCCGCCACCCGGGCGGCCACGTGGTCTTCGTGGCCGTCGGCGGCGTGCTCGGCGCTGACCCGGGACAGCGCCTTGAGCCGGCGTCCCTCAGCACGCCGGTGGTGGGACACCACCTTGGTCGCGATCCCGAAGAGCCACGGCTTGATCTCGCCGCGGTCCGGGTTGAAAGACGCCCTTTTCCGGAACGCGACCAGGAAGACGTCGGCGGTCAGGTCGCCGGCGGGTTCCCAGCCCAGCCGCCCGGCGATGTACCGGTGGATGTCCTCGGCGTATCGGTCGTACAGCGAGGTGAACCACTCGGGGTCGTCCCGGGCGAGGGGATGGGCGTCGGTGTCGACGGTCATTGGCTCCTCCGTGGTGAACGGTCACCCAGTACTCGCCCGCAGCCGCGATCTTCTTCATTCCGCGCGCGGACTCGACCCGGTGCCGGTCACCGACGTGCCTGCCGTCAGTGGGTTCGGGTCACCCAGACCGGCCGCGAGGGCTCGTCGTTGTGCACGATGACGTCGGCGTGCTCGGCCGGGCGGACCGTGGCGACATAGAGCTGCTGGGCAGGGATGTATCGCTCGCGCCAGCGCCGTTCGACGGCGGCCGGAGTGGACACGGGGCGCTCTCGGATCACGGCGCGATCCACGGTCTTCGCCAGGTCTGTCGACACGAAGACGCGTAGGTCCCATCGGTCGTTCAGTTCCGGGCGCAGGAGGAAGACGCCGTCGAAGACCAGCACGGCATCGGCCGGCGCGGTCGTGACGGGCGGGGACAGCACGGTGTCCGTGGTCCGGTCGTAGACCGCGGGCTGGAACCCTCGATCGCCGCCCGGACCGAGCGGATCGAGCAGAACCCGGTTCAGCGCCGCGTAGTCGTGGGCGTCGAAGTAGCAGCCTTCGGCCGAGTACTCGCCGCGCGGATAGCGCTGTGCCCGGGGGAACAGGAAATCGTCGATCGTCGCGCGGATGACGTCGCGGCCGCGTTCGCGCAAGACGGCGGCCAGCTCGTCGGCGAGGGTGGTCTTGCCGGCGGCGGGCGGTCCGTCGACGGCGACCCGCGTCGGGTGCGCGACGGCGATGGATCCGACTGCCTCGGCCAAGCGGCCGAGCAGCTCGCCGCGGGTGACTTGGCCCATCAGCCGTCAGCCGATGCCGTGGAAGAGCATGTCGAGGATTCGGGCGGCGGCCGCGTCCGGCTCGCCGCCGCCGGTCGGCCCGTGCGCGGTCTCGTTGATCAGCGCGAGGTAGACCTGCCGGGCCCAGGCCAGGTCGACCCCCGCCCGGATGTCGCCGGCCTGCTGTGCGCGCCGGAACACCTCGTCGCAGGCGGCGTAGACGGCCTGCTGCAGGCGGCCGATCTCCTCGTTGGTGGCCGGCTGGCCCAGTGCGAACGTCCAGCCGGACTTGATGGCGAGGATGTTGGCCGTCGCCTGGTGCAACGCCACCAAGGGCGGCGCGGTCGCCGGACGCGCGCCTTCGACCGCGCCCGCGATCTGCCGCCAAGCTGACTCGGCCAGCGCGGCCAGCAACGCGTCCCGGTTGGCGAAGCGTCGGTGGACCGTCGTACGCGCGACGCCGGCCGCCTCGGCGATCTGCTCCAAGGTGGCCGCCGGATCTTCCTTGAGCACCCGTTCGGCCGCCTCCAGGATGGCCTGCACGCTGCGTTCGGCGTCCGCACGAAGGCGCCGTCCCGTTGCCGTCACGCCAGAGATGCTACACGACGCCACCATTGCTGAGGCGAACTGCAACATGATGTTGCGAATAAGCCGACGAACCGCTACGTTGAATCGCAGTTACCCCTCCAGCTTGGGAGTTTCCATGGCACGCCAGACCGCACTGATCACCGGCGCCTCCTCCGGCATCGGCGCCGCCTTCGCCCGGCAGCTCGCCGCCGAGGACTACGACCTGGTCCTCACCGCACGATCCGTGGCGCCGATGGAGGAACTCGCCGCGCAGTTGCGGCAGGCCCACGGCGTACGCGTCGAGGTGCTCGGTCAGGATCTGGCTCAACCCGATGCCGCCCGCCGGATCGTGCGGGAGCTGGAAGACCGGGACCTGGCCGTCGATCTGCTCGTCAACAACGCGGGGTTCGGCACCTGCGGCCGGTTCGAGCAGATCGACGCCGACCGCGACCACGATCAGCTGATGGTCAACGTGGTGGCGCTGACCGACCTCGCGCACGCGTTGGTGCCGCACATGCTGCGCCGCGGCAGCGGGGCAGTGGTCAACGTCGCGTCCACGGCCGGCTTCCAACCGGCGGCGTACTTCGCGGTCTACAGCGCGGCCAAGGCGTACGTGCTGAACTTCAGCCTCGCCCTGTGGAGCGAGTATCGCGATCGCGGAATCAAGGTGCTGGCACTGTGCCCCGGGCCCGTGGAAACGCCGTTCTTCACCGTGATCGGCACCCGCGACGCCGCCGTCAGCGGCCGGATGGTCACCCCTGAGCTGGTGGTCGGCAAGGCGCTCAAGGCACTCAAGCGCAACCGCGGCTACCTCGTGCCGGGCCTGAGCAACTTCGCCAGCGCCCACCTTCAGCCGCGCCGCCCACGCAAACTGCTGGCGCTCGTCAGCAAGATGGTCACCCGCCGCGTCGTGACCGCCTGAGCCGTAGGTCGGAAGCGCCGGCGAGCAACCTGGCTCGCCGGCGCTTCACTTGGGTTACTTCCCGTCCGCGCCGGGCTTCGTGCTCAGGGACTCCTGATAGGCGTCGGCGTAGGTGCGCGAGTCCTTGATCAGGCCGTCCGCAAAGGCGGCGACGTCGTCGCCGATCAGCTCCAGCACTCCCTTGCCGGCGGCGACGCCCTCCTCGAAGAAGTCGACCAGCTCGGGGAGCAGATTGCCGTCCGCCAGGTCGACCGGTCCGACCTTGAAGAAGTACCGCTGCATCTCCTGGTAGACGATCTGGTAGTCCGGCGGGAGCGCCTTGACCCGGGCCACGTGCGCCCGCCACTGCCGCTTGCCCTCGATGATGTCCTGAATGCCCACGTCAGCCTCCCAACCGGCCCAGTTTCCGGGCGACGTTCCGGTTCAACTGCGCACGCCACCGATCGCGATAGGTCCGGGCGCCCTTTCCACCGGCCAGCGCCGCACAGAAGCCGGGGATGTCGTCGCCGAGCACCTCGCCGATGCTCAGCCCGTCCGCCGAAGCCTCCTCCAGGAGTCCCAGGGCGGCGTCGACGATCGGCGTCAGGTCGCGACCCGTGAAGCCCGCGTACGGGAAGAGGTTGCCCTTGATCTGTTCCCAGGCCGCCTGGTAGTCGGCCGGCAGCGCCTGCGCCCGAGCCTCGAACGCCTTCCAGTCCCTCGTGAGGTCACTGCCGGTGATCGTCTCCCAGAAGCTCATCTCCCGCCCTCCCTGAGCCTGTCGATGCGTGATGAGACGTACTGCCACTTCGCCCAGAACGTCGCCAGCTCCGTACGCCCGGCGTCGTTGAGCGCGTAGAACTTGCGCGGCGGGCCCACATCGGACGGCCGCTTCGTCACCTGGACGAGCCCGTTCCGCTCCAGTCGCAGCAGGATGGTGTACACCGTCCCGTCGATGACGTCGGCGAAGCCGAGCTCGTTCAACCGGCGCGTGATGGCGTACCCATAGGTCTCCTCGCGGCCGATGATCTCGAGCACGCAGCCTTCGAGCGTGCCTTTCAGCATCTCCGTCAGGTCTTCCATCGCGGCCCCTTCTCCGTCTCCGCGGTACCCCGTGCTGCCAGGTACCGCTATACGGTAGCACAGGGTACCGCTATCCGGTAGTACCGAATAGCGAGCCGATCGCGCGGGGCCGTCATTCCTCGTGGCCGGGCGACATCGGTCCCGGCCACGAGGCCGATCCGGTTACGCCGTGACGTCCGCGGTCGCCCAGGAGTCGCGGAAGGCGTACCGCTTGGGGTTGGCGTCGTAACGGAGGAAGGCCGTCCCGGTCGAGGTGCTCACCGCGGTCGAGGTGTGGTGGAACCGGCAGCCTTCGTAGATCAGCTTGCCGTTGGTGAGGGTGGCCCCATCTGCCGCCACCACGTGGTAGCCGCCCAGGACGCAGTCCTGGTAGCGCACGATCGGCAGCCGGCCCGTGCCGCCGCCGGTGTAGCGGTGGAAGTTCAGGAATCCGGCCGAGTCCTGGATCGCGGCGACGTCGGAGCAGGAGGTGAAGGTGACGTTGCCCCGGTTCCAGGCGCAGTCGATGACCTTCTGCTCGGCTCCCTTCTTGGGTTCGAATCGTACGCCGTTCACGTTGAGACGCGCGTCGGTGATGTCGCCGTCGGCGGTGTTGGAGAGCGCGAAGTAGCGCGCGGGCGCGGTGCCGACCATCGACCACGAGCCGCCGAAGACGTTGATGGAGCCGCCCCGGTCGAACTTGAGCAGGTCACCCCCGGCCAGGGCGAAGTTGCAGGACAGGAAGAAGTAGTTGAGGAACTGGTCCTGTTGTTTGCTCCCGGCCGGGTTGGTCACACCGCAGTGCAGGAACGCGTCGGTGTACGCCGAGACGGTGTCCGTCGAGCAGAGCAGGAAATGGTGCTCGCTGTTGTTGTTGGAGTATTTGTCGCCGTCGAGCCCGATGACCCGGTTCCACTTTCCGCGCCACTCGACGTTGCGGTAGACGAAGTACTGGTTCTGCCCGGCCCCATACTGCGGGTACACCGAGTCGCTCGCGACCGAGGTCACCGACCAGTAGTACGCGAAGTTGTTATTGGGATTGGACGAGCTGATGCTCATGTCCTCGAACGTGGTGTAGCGCAGGCGTACCGCCGCGGTGATGAGATTGTTCTCCCGTGGGTCGGCGTTCGCGGCGAACGTGGTGTCGAACGTGATCGTCGTGACCCGTACGCCGGAGCCGCGGTAACGCAGGCCGAAGACCTGGTCGGCGGTGCCGGTGGTCGGGGACCACATGAGGGTGTCCTTCTGTGTGATGCGGTAGTTGCCCGGCGGGAAGAAGATCTCCTTCTGTGCCACGCCGGACGCCCGGCCGGCGATCGCGGCGGTCACGGCGGCCTTGATGGCCGCGGAGTCGTCGGTCACGCCGTCGCCTTTGGCCCCGAAGGTCTTCACGTCCACCGTGTAGACCGAGGGGTCGGTGTTGGCGGCGGCGGCCTCGACGCCCAGCAGCGCGGCGGCGCTCGCACCGCCGACCGCGCCCAGCCCGAGTGTCAGTGCCCGGCGGCTCATGCCGCCCCGGTCCTCGTGTCCCATACAGATCCTCCCCAAACGGAAAATGATCTGTACAAAGTAGACGCCGAGGATCTCCGCACACAAGATCGTCGATCAAGAACGGCCCGCGCGTATGCGCCGGGAGCACGCTGCGTGCGCTCCCGGCGGAAACTCTCCGACCGGACGTGCCCGTCGACTCACAGCTGGGAGAGGGCCCGGTCGCTGACGAACACCTCCAATCCGAACTGTTCCGCCCGCCGGGCGGCGAAGGCGGCGAGCCCGTCGCTGTCGGCGTAGTCGAGCGCGAACAGGTCCAGCCCGAGCTCGGCCAGGCCTTCGGCGATCTGCGCATGGTGCTCCAGCACGTCCTGCGGCCACGGGGCGTAGCCGTCTTCGACCCACCGCACGGAGAAGGACTCGAAGAGCATGCCGTCCACGAGTTCGGCGAGTTCCGGAAGCATGCCGAAGCCGCGGTTGGCCAGGATGTACGCCGACCCGGCCATCGCCCGCATCGCGGTGATCAGGGAGATCAGATGCGGGACGTCCTCCGGATAGGTCAGCTCGACGTTGAGCGTGTCGAGGAACAGGCCGTCGAAGCCCATCGCCAACGCGGTGTCCGCCTGGTTCAGGACGTGGTCGACCCAGCCGGGATGATCGACGTGGACGAAGTGGCCGCCCCAGTCCGGGTTGCGGTCGTCGCGCTGCCAGGGCGCCGGCGGGCCCTGGTCCTCCGACAGCGACAGGTACGCCAGGGTGCGTACGCCCCGCTGGCCGAGGTAGAGCAGATCACGGGCCCGGTAGAAGTCTGGTTGCAGCACCACTGTGCGGTACTCGGTCAGCCGGTCGAGTTGCCCGTTGCCGTAGTAGAAGGCGATCGGCTTACGTTTGCGGCCTGGCCGCATCCATGCCGCGTACCAGTCTCGGGTGCGGATGACGCCCTCGGCGAGGGAGACCTTCGGCTCGTAGCCGGTCAGCCGTCGCAGCAGCGAGAGGTCGGGCCAGCGGCGGCTCACGGATCCCGACGGCGCGGGTTCGGCGTGGACGGTGGCGGTGTGCCCGGTCGCCTCCAGGACGAGCGCCGCCAGGTCGACGATCTTGGTGGTCTCGGTGTCGTTGCCGATGTGTACGATCCGCCGGCTCGCCTTGGGGCTCTCCATCAGCCGCAGCATGGCCTCGATCGCGTCGTCGATGTAGCAGAAGGCGCGATACTGGTCGGCGCCCGGGACGGCGAACGGCTCCTCGCCGTTCACGGCTCGCATCAGCATCTCGGGAATGACGTGGTCGCTGCCCATGCGCGGGCCGTATACATTGTGGAACCGGCCGATGACCAGGTCGAACCGCTTCGCGGTGGCGGCATGCAGCAGGGCCGCCTCGCCGAGCAGCTTGCTCGCGGCGTACGCGAACCGTGGCGCGGCGATGTCGGAGATCATCAGGGGAACGTTCTCGGCGGTCGGGATGCCGACGACGCCCGCTTCGACGCCGCCGGCGTACACCTCGCTGGTCGAGGCGAAGAACACCCGGCCGTCCTCGACGGGGCGGATCCAGTCCAGCAGGTTCATCACCGTCATGGTGTTGACCCGGATGACCCGGGCCGGATCGCGTTCCACATTGCGTACGCCCACCACCGCCGCGAGCAGGTAGACCTGATCCCAGCCGTGCTCAAGGTCGGCCCACGCCTCGGCCGAGGTCAGGTCGGCCGAGACCACCGTGACCGCCGGATGCTCGCAGACGGTGGTGAGGTCCTGGTCGTGGCGGGCGCGGGAGAAGTCGTCGACGATGCAGACCTGGTGGCCGTCGGCGGTGAGCCGGCGGGCCAGGTGCAGCCCGATGAACCCCGCGCCGCCCAGAAGCAGTGTCCTCATGCCGGCGCCCCCACTCGATAGCCGAGCCCGGCGTATCGGATGCCCGCCGCCGTCAGCGCCTTCTCGTTCAGCACCCGCCAGGAGTCGTAGACCAGCTCCGGCTGCCCGTAGGTGACCACGTCCTCGACGCGCAGCGCACGATAGTCGGGATGGTCGGTGATGACCAGGACGGCGTCGCTGTCGCTGAAGGCCTTCTCCAGACTGATCGGCTCGCCGCCGAAGGCCCGGATCACCTCGGGGGTCACCATCGGATCGTGCCCAAGCACGGTCAGCCCGGCCTCGCGGAACACCGGAATCATCGTCGCGATGGGCGTGCCGCGCATGTCGTCGGTCGGCGGGGTGCCCTTGTACGCCCAGCCCAGCACGGCCAGCCGCTTGCCGGCCGTGGAACCGTGACGCTCCGCGAGGAGCTCCACCACTTGGCGGGCCACGTGCAGCGGCAGGTGTTCGTTGAGCTCGCGCGCCCGGTCGATGAGGAACGTCCCCTCGCCGGCGGAACTGGCGAGCATCAGGTACGGGTCCTTGGACAGACAGCCGCCGCCGACGTATCCGGGGCGGGACAGGTCCGGCCTCGGATAGCCGACGTTGGCGGCGTGGATCAGCTCCAGCGGATCGATCCCGTGCCGTTCGGCGATCAGCGCCACCTCGTTGCCGAAGGCGTAGATCAGGTCGGTGTGGCAGTTGTTGGCCAGCTTGACCATCTCGGCCACCTCCAAACTGGAGACCGGCACCACGACGTTGGCGAGCTGTCCGAACACCTCGACGGCGGCGGCCACACTCGCGTCGTCGAGGCCGCCGACGATCTGCGGCAACTCGACGAGCTCCCGGAGCGCCTGGCCCTGGATCGTCCGCTCCGGCGCCATCGCCAGCAACGGCGTCTCCCAGGTGGCGGCGAGGATCGGCAGGACGACCCGCCGGCAGGCACCGATCGGCACCGTGCTGCGGACGACCACGAGCGTGCCGGGTGCGCACCACTCGGCGACGTCGGCGGTCGCGGCGGCGACGTTTCGCAGGTCGGGCTCGTGAGTGAGCGGATCCACGGGCGTCGAGACGCAGATGACCGCGGCGTCCAGCCCGTCCCGGGGCAGCTGCCGGCCCACGAGGATGCGGGTGCCGGCGTACCTGCGGAGCACCTCGTCCACGCCCGGCTCGTAGATGTGCGTCCGGCCGCGGGCCAGCTCGTCGACGACGTCCGGCTGCACGTCCACGGCGTGGACGGTGTGCCCGGCCCGGGCGAGCGCGGCGGTGAGGGTGAGCCCGACATAGCCCAGCCCGATGATCCCGATGTTCTTCGGCACTTTCCAGATCCTCCTACAGTGATCAGCAGCTGACCCCGATGCGGTCCAGCTCGCGTACGCCGACATAGCCGGCGAACTGTTCTTTTCGGTAGCGGGTGCACAACGCCTGGACGTGCTCCGGCTTCACCGCGTAGTCGACGGCGAGCACGAACTTGCCGCCGTCGCGCAACGCCTCCACGTCGGCGAGGTTCTCGGCGCAGTAGCGCTGCTCGCAGGGCACGTCGGTCGCTTGGTAGAAGAGCTCTTCGACGCCGACACCGTCGATCGCCTCGGGGTAGCCGCCCTGGTGACGCAGTTCCGGCGAGTTCTGCGGGACGATGCGGAACCCGGGGCGGTGGGCCTTCGCGTACCGGCTGATTCGCACGACGAGGTCAGCCATCGCCCGCGCCAGCCGTCCGCGATCCCATCCCGGTACGCGCGCGAGGTCGATCTCCTCGTAGGCGAGCGGGGTGTCCAGATAGGCGCCGTCGAACCCGGCCGCCAGCGCCCGGTCCAGCCGCGGCCGGACGACGGTGTCCCACCAAGCCGGCTCCCAGTAGCGGCCGAACCGCTCGCCGGGCCAGTCCGACCATTCGTTGAGCAGCAGCCCCCGATCCTGCACGGCCGCGAAGTCGGGCCGGAAGTTCTCGATGCTGCCGATCTCGAAGTACGCCAAGACCGTCGTTCCGGCGGCCCGGAGCGCCGCGATCTCGTCGGCTCGGAAGTAGCCGGCCGAGTTGTCGCGAGCCAGGTCGATCACGGCGTACGGCGGTCTGCGGGCCGCGATCTCGTCGAGCCGGCCACCCGGATAACCCTGCAACTGGTAGATCCAGCCGCTGTCGGAGGCAGCCGAGGTGGCCGGCGGCTCGCTGCAGCCGCCGGCGGCCAGGGTCAGCGTCAGCACGACGACGGTGGGACACATGCCTTTCATGCGCCGGCCGATCCCGCCCACAACGCCTTGAGCGACTCGTCCAGGTCGTGCGCCGGTCGCCAGTCCAGAATCGACCCGGCGTGGCTGATATCGGCGCAGGTCCAGCTCACCTCGGCGGAGCGCTCCGAACTCGCGCCGGTCTCCTTGATCTCACCGGTGAACCCGGCCAGGCGAGCCAACGCCTGGACGGCGGCCCGCGTCTGCACCGCCCGGCCGCTGCCGACGTTGAGCACCCGGACCGGCAGCCGGGGCGCGAGGAGCGCGGCGGCGACCGCACTCGCCACGTCGCGGGCGTCCACGAAGTCGCGATACGCCGACAGCGGGCCGAACGTCATCGACGTCCATCCCCCCGAAACCGCTTGGCGCAGTTGCGTCGTGGCCCGGCCGAGCAGGCTGGCATCGCCCGATCCGGTGCCGATCGGGTTGAACACCCGCAGCGTCACGCCGTCGACTCGGCCGGCGGCGGCCGCCATGGACACCAGGTGCGTCGCCGTGAGGTGGCTGAGCCCGTACGCGCCGACCGGCTGGGCCGGATGCGTCTCGGTGACCGAATGATGGAACGGGATCGGCCCGTACTCGCCGGCCGAGCCGAGGCGTACCAGGCGGATCGGCGCGTTCGTCGCGGCGATGGCGTCGAGCAGTTTGGCCGTGACGACGGTGTTGGCGAGCACCAGGTCGGCGAGGTCCCCGTCCAGCCGCCCGGTGCAGTTGACGACGGCGGCCGGGTGCTCGTCGTTCAGCAGCCGCGTGATGTCGCCGACCGAGGCGTTGATCAGGTCGCACCGATCGCGGCCGGGACAGCTGACGTCGTTGAGCCGAGGGTGGTCCAGCAGTGCCCGGTGCACATGACCGCCGAGGAAGCCCGACGCGCCCAGCAGCAGGATTCGGTTCATCTCGCCTCCACCAGCGTGCGGACCGGTTCGGGCAGGAGCAGATCCTGCAACTCGGCGAAGTCCCGGTTGGCCACGTCGTAGTCATCGGGCCGGCCGATGTCGAGCCAGAAGCCGCCGAAGTCGTAGGTGGCCGGGAACTGCCGCCGGTCGATGAGGTCGAGGATGAGCCGGTCGAAGCCGAGCGCCTGGCCGAGGGCGTACGGCTGCAACGTGTCGCGGGACATGCCGTAGACGCCCATGCTGACCCGGTAGGTGAACGCCGGTTTCTCGGTGAATCCGACGACTTTGCGGTTCTCCAGGGTCAGCACGCCGAACTCGATGTGGGTCGTGCGCGGTGACGTGGCGACGGTCAGCGGAGCACCGCTGCGTTGGTGGGTGGTGAGCAGGTCGGCGTAGTTCAGGTCGGTCAGCACGTCGCCGTTCATCACCAGGAACGTCTCGGGGAGCCGTTCTCTGAGCCCGAACAGCGGCCCCACTGTGGACAGCGGACTGTTCTCCTCGGCGTAGTCGATGGAGATGCCCCAGCGTGACCCGTCCCCGGCGAACGCCCGGATGAGCCGGCCCAGGTGGTTGATCGCCAGGGTGGCCGAGGTGAAGCCGGCCCCGGCCAGCTGGCACAGGATGATGTCGAGGATCGAGTGGTTGTCGCCGATGGGTACCAGAGGTTTCGGCAATGCGGTCGTGTACGGCAGGAGCCGGGTTCCCTTACCGCCCGCCAGGATCACAGCGTGCACGGCGGACCTCCTTCGTCGTGTGCGGATGAGCCGTGTGCGGATGAGTCAGGTGCGGATGAGTCGCGTACGGCTGAGTCGTGTGCGGATGAGTCGCGTGCGGATGATCGGACGTCGTCACCGGTGCCCCCAGACCTGGCCGATCCGGCGGTACGCGGCGACCAGCGTCAGGAGCAGCAGAAGGGCCGTCGTGGCGGCGAACACCTCCGCGGCCCGCGCCGCCGACGCGCTGCCGGCCGCGGCGGTGAACGCGACCAGGCAGCCGAGCAGACTGACGCACAGCCACGCCTGCCGGCCGAGGTTGGCGAGCAGGAACGTCACGAAGTACGCGCCCGCGAGCAACACCGACGCGGCCGACATGGCCAGGACCGGCGGGCTGACCTTGCCGGCGACGGCGAGTGCCGCCACCAGCCCGGCCGCGAGCAGGCCGACACCGGCCAGGCACGTTCCCAGCCCGATCAGCATGAGCCGGTTGGCCCTGGCCGCGAACCGGTCGGGTCGGCCCACCTCGGCCAGCAACGCGTGCGCGCGGTCGCCGAAGCGATGCGCCTGCCATTCCACGATGCCCATCCCGGCGACCACCGGCAGCGCGCCGAGCGCGATGACCAGGTCGCCGGACAGCAGATAGGCCTGTGGGTAAAGGAAGTAGGCCGCCGTCAGGGCGGTGAACGCCACGACCAGGCTCAGCCGGCGGAGGTTCATCCGGATCATCGGCCACAGTGGCGGCTCAGGCCGGGCCTCGGGATGCGTCGTGGCGTGCAGCGCGGCGCCGAGCGTGAACGCGACCGCCGTCATCGCGAGGACCACCGCCGGCCCGAGCAGCCGGGGCCCGACGGTCAGGCAGAGGATCCCAGCCAGCGCGGCCGGCGCCATGGCGGCGAAGATCCACTGCTCGTGCCGGTAGAACACCAGCGTCGTCACGCTCATCTGATACGCCGTCAGCCCCACCGCGAGGATGATCGCGCCGCCGTTCCGCCCGACGACGAGTGCGCCGAGCAGTCCGCTGACCGGAAGCGAGGCCAGCGTCGACCACCGCAGAATCCGCCCGGCGGACTCGGGCCGGCCGACGCCGACCAGGTGATATCCGAGCCACGCCGCGCTGCCGCTCAACACCCAGCTCACCCAGCCGACCAGGAGGACTCCCCGCAGGAGCGCGCTTGCGCCGAGCATCGTCAGCACAGCCGGGAAGATCGCCGTGGGCAGCAGGTACAACGCCCCGTGGCCGAGATCGCGGGCGCCCCGGACCAGCGCCGGGGGAGCGGGCCGGTCGACCGGGGGCGGCGGACCGGCCCGGCGAAAGACCTCCTCGGCGAGCGCGAACACGTCGGCGTAGCCGAACTCCACCCGCGCCACCCGGTCGGTCACTCCGTCGGTCTCCAGCCAGGCGGCGATCTGCAGCGGGTCCACCGCGCGTACGGCGACCGCGCGGCTGCGCTCCACCAGGTAGTCCACCGGATCGGACCCGCTGATCCGCGCCAGCACGGAGCCGACGTCGGCCGTGGCGTCGTCGGCGGCCTGGCGCGCCCGCGGCATCAAAGCCCCGGCGCTCATGCGACCTCCTCGATGTGTGCCAACGGCACCCGGCCGATCACGCGTAACCGGGGCGCCGGCTGGACCGTGGCGACGGGAAGCAGCTGACGCTCTTGGGCCACGACAGCCGGCTGCGGCTGCGCCACCAGGGCCTCGTACACCTGCCGATAGGCGTGCAGCGAATCGGCCAGGGTGAACCACTGCGTGACCCGCTCCCGGGCGGTCCGCGCCATCCGGTGCCGCAGACCGTGATCGGTGAGGAGCTTCGTCAACGCGTCGGCGACGGCCAGCGGGTCACGCGGAGCCACGACGAAACCGGCGTCGGCCACCGCCTCCGACACGCCGCCGACGTTGGTGCAGACCATCGCCCGGCCGCACGCCATCGCCTCGACGACCGCCACCGGGAAGCCCTCGGAGATGCTGGTCAGGGTGACGACGGTGCCCGCGTGGTACGCCGTGACCGGCGAGTCCACCGAGCCCTCGAACGTGACCCACTGGGCGAGCCCGAGGTCTTCGGCCAGCTGCCGGCAGCTCGCGGCGTACGCCTCGTCACCGGGACCGGCGGCGCCGAAGATGCGCAGCCGGGCGCCCCGGACGCGGGTGCGCACGGTGGCGAACGCCCGGATGAGCGTGTGCACGTCCTTGAGCGGATTGATCCGGCCGAGGTAGACGACCGTCGGCACAGCCGGTTCGCCGTCGGCGACCGGGAACTGATCGAGTTCGACGCCGTTGTACATCGTCCAGATCCGGTCCGGATCAGCGCCGAACTGATGCTGCCAGCGCCGGTTGTAGTCGGAATGCGGGGCGAGCACGTCCGAGATCAGGTAACCGGCCGCGGCCACCGAGCGGAAGAACCCCAGCAGCAGCGTCCGCACCGCGGGCGGCGCGTCGGAGTCCATGTACTCGAGATACCGCTCACGCAGGTAGATGCCGTGCTCGCTCATGACGACCGGGGTGCCGTCGCGCCACTTGGCGGCCATCGCCACCAGCATGCTCAACCCGTTCATGGAGGCATGGACGAGATCGCAGCGCGGCGGTGGGGCGGCCAGCGGACGCAGCAGGTGACCGAGGACGTCGGCGGCGTACGCCGCCTCGGCCAGCTCCAGATCCCAGCCGCGCAGCTTCCGGGCGGCGTCGAGGAGCTGGCTGATGGACTGGTTCGTGGTGATGGCGGCGTACGGGTCGCCGCCGGCCGCCGCGAAGTCGTAGACCGCCCGCAAACCCAGCAGGAACCGGCTTTGCGACACCGCCGTGGCACTGGAGCGGATCTCCGGCGGCGTCAGCATCGCCGCGAGCAGCGTCTCGTACGCGGCGGCGAACCGCTCGGCCTGGGCGCCGGCCGGAGCCCGCCCCGGCCGCCTCGATCCCCAGACCGGTATCCGGTGCAGCGTGTCGAGGTTGGCCGGGGTGCTCCACAGCGGTCGTTCGGTGCCGTCCACGGTGAGCGCCACCATGTCCCACCGGTATTCGGGGAACCCCCGGATCAGCTGGTCGCACCAGGTGCTGACGCCGCCGACCGCGTACGGGTAGGTCCCCTCCGAGACGAGCGCTATCTTCATAGCCGGGGCCGCATCGACACGGTGAGCGGCGTGTTCGCCGCGAGCGTGAGCTGTGCCGAGACGTCGTTGCCATAGGTGGTGGCGCCGGCGGTCTGCGCGCCGCACAGCGTGAGGGTGCCCGCAGTGGGCGACGTCAGCGTGACCGTGACGGTCGCGGCGTCATACACGGCGTCCACACCGGCCCTGAGCTGCGCGAAGTGGGCTGTGCGGGCCTGGGCGTAGGCGGCCAGGGCGGGCCAGCCGGGGCTGAGCACCGGCACCGAGTAGTACGAGCTGTACTTGGCCAGCAGCTGCTGGGCCCAATCGGTGAGCAGCGTCTGGCCGCTGCCGTAGTCGCGCAGATTGCCGATGTGGAACGTGGTCGTGTAGGACGACCCGGCGGCGAGCCGCAGCAGCGCCTGATCGGTCTCGTACGCGATGATCTGGCTGTAGGTCAGGTTGGTCGACCAGTACGGGAACTTGCCGTTCGGCCCGTAGAACGAGTTGTAGAAGTAGGTCTCCTCGTCGGGCGTCGTCGAGAAGTACGCGATGTTCGTGGGCCAGTCCGGCACGATGCTCAGGTTCGGCGCCATCGGATGCGCGATCACGCAGTTGAAGCACGGCGGCTGGTGGCTCGGGAACGACATGTTGCCGTGCAGGTACTTCACCCCGAGGTCGGTGGCGGCGCGCAGCAGGTCGGGGTTGGAGGCGTTCAGCCCGAAGTCGGTGGGCGGGTCGACGTCGTTCGTGGCGTCCGGGTTGTAGACGCCCAGGCCCGAGTACTCCGGCGTCTTCAGCACGGTCCGGTCGACCGGCAACCCGAGCCGCTGGGCGACGGTGAGGTTCTGGCTGATCTCGGCCACGTTGGTGGCGTACGGGGTGGCGTTCATCTTCGGATGCGTCAGCGTGTGGTTGATCCACCGGAAGTTGTTGCGCAGGCAGCGGGTGGTGGAGGTCAACCGGTTGATGCCTCCGTTGGGGTAGCACTGGGAAGCGGCCGTGAGGTTGGCGTCGCCGCCGTTGATGGCCATGCCGAAGGTGAGCTGCGAGGCCAGCGGATAGGAGCTGCGCAGCCCGGTCTGCCGGAGGTACGCGTTGTACGCGTCGTGCCCGCTCATCTGGTAGCCCGGGTCGCTGTTGAGCTGACCGTTCGGCAACATCTCGTCGGAGGTGTTGAACCAGTCGTCCACGTCGATGTTGAGGTAGTGGCGCTGGTCGCCGAGGAACAGATCCTTGCTGGCCCAGCGGAACAGGCCGTAGGTCAGCAGGCGGGCCTGCAGCAGGTACTGGTTCGAGGTGAACGTGAGGGTCATCCGCTCGCGTCCGTCGGTGGAGGTGCTGCGTACGCCGACGACGTCGGACCCGATCTGCAGTACCGGCTGGGCGGCGCAGCCGGCCGCGAGCTGGTTGCGATAGACGTAGGACTGCAGGATCGGGATGTTCGCGGCCGGGTTGAGGTAGTCCAGCGCGGCTGCGCCGTCGGTCGTCAGGGTCGCGGTCAGGGCGGTGTCACCGACGCTGCCCTCGGTACGCGCGCGCAGGCAGTAGTCCTCCGGCCAGCTGCCGTAGCTGCCGTAGAGCGAGGCCTGGCGAACCCCGTAGTCCCGCTCGTACGCCCACAGCAGGTTCCACTCGTCGCCGGTCAGCCCGGCGGTGTATCCGCCGCCGTCGGAGTACAGCAGCATCGTGCTGGTGAGCAGGATCGCGTTGTACTTGCCGGTGCCGTCCGGCCGCACCAGCGTCGTGCTCGCCAACGGCGTGGTCGCCGTGTAGAGCACGTCGTACGCCGCGCCGACCTGGTCCAGCGTCGAGGTCCACGTCGGCACGCCGAAGTCGTCGCTGGAGGTGGCGACCACCAGCGCACGCAGGGCGACCTTCGCGGTGGCCGGGGTGGCCAGCGTCGACGCGCCGGCCTTCGGGCTGACGCGAGCGGACTTGTCGAGCTTGACGGAGCCGCCCTTCTTGGGCAGCGGGTTCGGGGCAGGCGTCTGAGGTGCGGCGACCGGCGGGTAGCCGACGATCGACGGCGCGACGACCGTCGTGCCCGTGGGGGACTTCGGGCGCGCGGCACCGGGGCTGGCCGTCGTGGACACGATCGCCAGCGCGGCCGCGATGGCCACGGTGAGCCATCGGGCCGCGTGCCGGCGCGGACGAGAAATGACTGCACGGCTCAATCGCACCGTGGGCTCCTTCAAACATGGATGAGGACGTTCGTCGGGCAGCCGCCATCGCACCCATGAATGGGTGGGGCGACAAAACTCCCGAGACGCGCAAATAGGCAAGGTTGGTCGGAAGACGATGCTGTCAGACAGCTCGGACGAAACGTCCGAACAATTCCGAGGGGTTACCTATTCGTACGAACTTTGGTCCGCACCCGACGCCGTGGCACGTTCTGGCACGTTTGCGCAGCGCTGACTCTTGTCACGCCCGTGACACGGTTCGGCCGATGCCTGTCGTGCCGGGCGTCCTACATCTGCGCTCTCAGCACGTCGATCTCGCAGCCGGGCGCGCTCGGGTCGAAGCCGTGTTCGGCCAGCCAGCGGATCGCCAGCAGGCAGCGCATGGACCACCACGCGCGGATCACGTCGCGATCGGCGTCGCCGTAGCCCGCGAGGACGTCGTCCAGGTGTTCAGGATGTCCGAGGGTCAGACTGGCGAGGTCGAAGAGGGCGTCGCCCGGAGCGGCCTCGGACCAGTCGATCACGCCGGTGATCGTGTCGCCCTCGGCGAACACGTGGGCCACGTGCAGGTCGCCGTGCGTGAACGCCGGGGTCCACGGCCGCAGCACGGTTTCGGCGATCCGGCGGTTGTGCGTGACGACGTCTGCGGGAAGCACGCCGGCGGGAAGCGCCTCGGTGGCGAGGAGCCACTCGCATTCGTCCTCGAGGTCCGCGGCGAGCTTGTCGACGCTCCGGCCGGGCCACGGCGGAAGCGGCGCGTCGTGCAGCGACCGGATGGCGGCTCCCGCCGCCGCCCAGGCCGCCGGGGACGCGGTCGACGGCCGGCCCAACGTGCCGAGGGTGGTGCCGCGAAGGGCGGCGAGGGCGAGCACAGGCGGCTTTCGCCACAGGATCCGGGGAGTCGGAATCGGCGCCAAGGTCATCGCCTCGACCTCGGCATCGAGGCGCGTCCGATCGGCGTCGATCTTCAGGAAGACCTCGCCGACCCGCAAGGTCGCGCGCTCGTTGTGCGCGATGACGACTTCGACCTCATCCACGGCGACCATTGTCCCGAGGATGCGACCCGGCGTCGCCCGGTTTTCGCCCTTCAGACGCCACGATCGACTGCGGCACTCGGTCCGCCTCAGCGGTCCGGCCCGCCGATCGGCAGCGTCGCGGCCACACCCTTGCCATGGCGCCCGTCCAGACGCTCGACCTCGACCCCGCGCTCGCCGGCGATCCGTTCAAACTCGACGGCCGCCTTCTCCACCGCGCCGTGATCGAGCGCTGCGAGGCGTACCACCGCTTCCGTCACCGCTTCGGCCCGGCCCGGCCGCCGGTGCGCCGTCACGGCCAGCGTGACAGCGACCCCGGGCGCCAGGACCGGCAGCTGATCGACGAGCGCTGTGGCATCACCGATCCGGAACGTGATCTGAGTGATCGGGCCGCTGCGCCAATGACGCCAGGTCTCCCGGATCTGGCCGCGTCCGGCGTTGACGTGCGCCAGCGCCGCGAGCGTACTGAGCACCTCGTGTTCGACGAGGACTCGTGCGGGCAGGCCCTCCTGGCGAAGCCGGCGCAGGACCCGCCGAACCGCGTTGCTGAGGACGCGGTGCACGTCCGGATCACGGTGGACGTCGACCGTGCGCCTCGCCTCAAGCGCGATCCAGGTCCGAGGTGGACGGCTGCGGTCGGTCCCGGCATGCCGCACGACCTGCACGGCGAACGCGACAGCCTCGCCCGCGCCGGGCAGCAGGTCGGTAGCGGACGGAATCGCGCCGGGCTCGCCGGTCGGCTGGAGGACGGCGGTCGCTCCGGCGGCGCGGCTCACCATGAACAGCTCACCCGGGACGGTCACCGCCTCGGGCGCCAAGAACCGCAACAGCGCCGCTCCGGCCTGGTCGGTCAGGTCACGGTCGCGGTCACGGCGCACGAAACCAAGCCAAAGCACAAGCCACTGGTACGCCCGGCGGCCGCGTACCGGGATCGCGGTGACCGCGATGAACGCCGCCGCCACGGTGATCATCGCGATGGCCAGCGGCCACGGCTGACGGAGTGCGACGACCCCCGCGATCAGTCCGAGCTGCCAGCACATGATCTGGATCAGCACCGCCCGGCGGGGACGGCGTACGCCGGGCGACACGACGGCGGGTGCCGGACTCGGCCGCATGGTGGCTGCCGGCTGCTGTTCGACGGGAGCGGGCAGGGCAGCGGCAGCGGCCTGAGCGGCGGCCAGCGCTGCGTACGCCGCCTCGCGAGCTTCGGCTCGGGGTGCGGCCAACGCCTGCGCCTGCACGCTATACGCGGCGTCCACATCGGTGGCCGGGCGCGCCTGCTGGACGGGCAGCGACGGCCCGGCCGCGAGATTCTCCGCGCTCTGTGCCCACCCGGCGCCTGTCACGGAGCACACTATCCGGCCGGATCAGGCGACCGGGCGACCGATGGCACGATGCTGCCAACCCGCGCCGGCGATCATCTACTGTGGGCACAATTCGACCTACGATCGACTCCGGCTGTGGGAGCAGATGTGGGGGCCCGCGATGACCACGGATGAGACGCCAGGACCCGGCAGGCTGGCCGGGATGCGGCCCCGGCTCGTGGTGGCGGTCTTGGTCCTCGCGTCGGCCGGACTGCTCGGGCTGGTGCTGACCGACCGGTCGCCCGCCGCCAGCAACCTTGAGTTCGCCCAGGCGGGCCACTGGGTCTACAACGACAGCCGGGAGACCGCGTATCACGTCGACGGCTCGACCAATCAGGTCGACGTCCAGGTCACGGTGCCCGGCGGCGAGGCGGGCAGCCTCGTGGCGCAGGGGGACCAGTCGGGCTACGTGGTGGGACGGTCCCGGATCACCGAGTTCGACAAGTCGACGCTGACCGTGGAGGCGAGCCAGACTCCGCCGGCGACCGAGCGCCCGGAGGTCATCGAGGTCGCGGGCGGCCCGTATCTGGTCTACCGCAACGCCGGTCAGGTAGTGCGGCTCGGCGATCCGACCGCGACGGTCCCGGCAGGCGGCCCGCTGTCCCGGCCCGCAGTGACCAGCCACGGTTCGATGTGGCTGCACCGGATCGACACCGGTTCGCTGTGCGAACTGGCGTCCGGCGCGACCCGGATGACCTGTGTGGCGCAGGTGGCTCAGGGCCACACCGGCTCGGTGACGATTGTGGACGATCGACCGGTGCTGGTCGACACCACCGCGGACACCTTGCAGACCTTCGGCAAGGAGGGGTTCGGCAAGGCGGTGCCGATCGGCGTCGACCTGCCCTTGACGGCGCAGGTCGCCGGCGGCGTGGCCGCCGGTCGGCTCGCGATCGTCGACCCCGAGCGCGGCCAGCTGCATCTGATCGACACGGCCGGTCTGCAGAGCCGCCCCGTCGCCAAGCCCGTGGCCGTCGACCTGCCCCCGGGCGGCCGCTTCGCCGATCCCGTCGCGACTCCGCAGGTCATCGCGGTTCTCGATCAGGTCAACAACGAGCTGACCACCTACGACAGCTCCGGCGTCGTCCGCAGCCGGGTGCCGTTGGTGGACGCCATGACGTCCGAACCGGTCCGGGGTGAGGACAACCGCATCTACCTCGACGGCGCCGACGGCACCCATGTGCTGGTGGTCAACGGGGAGAACGGCGTCGTGACCAAGGTGGCGGTGGGCGGCACGTCGCCGCACCCGACCACGACCTCGACGCCGCCCAGGCAGACCCCGACCACCGGGACCAGCACCGCCCCGGGCCAACCCGGCGGGGCCTCCGTGCCGGGCGCGCCCCGCAACGTGACCGCCACGGCCGGGGACCGTACCGCGACCGTCCGGTGGTCGCCGCCCGCCTCGAACGGCTCGCCGGTGACGGCGTACCGGCTGTCCTGGCCGGGCGGGTCGACCCGGGTCGGCGGCTCGGCCACGTCCGCCACGGTGAGCCTGGCCAACGGGACGACCCACGTCATCACGGTGACCGCGGAGAACGGGTCCGGCCGTGGTCCCGGCACCGGCGTCCGAGTCACGATGCCCTCGCCGGCCGCCGGGAAACCGGTGATCACCGTGCAGGTGCCCAGCGTGTGGTTCGGAACCCGGCCGATCACCGTGGTCTGGGCCCGTCCGGCCCTGCACGGAGCCACCTTGGTGCACTACGTTGTGAAGGTGCCCGACCAGCCCGATCAGACGGTGACGACCGAGAAGGCCACCTACGCCAACATCTTCAACACCACGGCGGCCATCACGGTCACGGTGTACGCGGTGACGCGCTACGGATCCGGGTCGCAGATCAAGGGCGGGACCGGCAGCGCGCTGATCCCCGCCGTCGTGCCGATGCCATGACGGCCCCCGGTGACGCGTACGACCTGATCGCCGGCAACGTGCAGCAGGTGCTGCACGGCAAGCCGGACGCGGTGCGGCTGGCCGTGACGACGCTGTTCGCCGAGGGCCACCTGCTCATCGAGGACGTGCCCGGCGTCGGCAAGACCACGCTCGCCCGGTGCCTGGCCGCCAGTGTCGGCGGCGCGTGGAATCGGATCCAGTTCACCCCGGATCTGCTGCCCAGCGACATCACCGGCGTGATGGTGTATCACCAGAGCACCGAGCAGTTCCAGTTCCACCCGGGCGGGATCTTCGCGCACGTGGTGCTGGCCGACGAGATCAACCGAGGGACGCCGAAGACCCAGGCCGCGCTGCTGGAGGTGATGGCGGAGAACCGGGTGACGGTCGACTCGGTGGGCCATGACGTCCCGCGCCCCTTCATGGTCGTGGCGACGCAGAACCCGATCGAGATGGAAGGCACCTATCGGCTGCCGGAGGCCCAGCTCGACCGATTCCTGATGCGACTGTCCATCGGCTACCCCGATCATGACGCCGAGACCCGGGCCGTCCAGGGCGACCGAGCCGGGATCTCGCCCCACCAGCTGGAGCCGGTGCTCTCCCTCGACGAACTCCAGCAGGTGATCACCACCGTGCGGGCCGGTCACGTCGACCCCGAGGTCGTCTCGTACGCGGTCCGGCTGGCCGCGGCGAGCCGGGAGCACCCGCACGTGCGGTACGGCGCCAGTCCCCGGGGAAGCATCGCTCTGATCCGGGCGGCGCAGGCGTTCGCCGCCACGCATGGGCGCGACTTCGTGACCCCGGACGACGTGAAGGACATGGCCCGGCCGGTGCTGCACCATCGGCTGGTGCTCACCCCGGAGGCGGAGCTGCGGCAGCGGCAGGCCGACGACATCGTGGCCGAACTGCTGGCGGACACGGCGGTGCCGACGGCCCTGGCCGGCCGGTAGCCGTGCGGCTCACGCGTCGTGGCGTGGCCCTGCTCGCCGGTGGGATCGGCTGCTACCTGCTGGGCGAGTACGCCGGGTTCGCCATGGTGCGGATGATCGGCGGGGCCGCCGTCGGCGCGGTGTCGCTGGCGTTGCTGCTCGCCCGATTCCGCCCGGCGGTCCAGATCAGCCGGACCGTCGATCCCGAGCGGGTCGAGCGAGGGCGGCCCGCGTTGGCAACGCTCGTCGTGCGCAACCCCGCGCACCGGTGGCTGGCCGCGTTCACCGTCGAGGACCGCGTGGGCGCCGAGACCCGCCGGATCCCGGTCAGATCGCTGGCTCCGGGAGCGCAGGCGGCGTACCACTATGAACTGCCGACGGGCGTGCGTGGCCGTCATGCGCTGGGCCCGCTGAGCTTGTCCTGGAGTGACCCGTTCGGCCTGGTCCGGACCGCGTACAGGCTCGGCGGTGACGCGGAGCTGTGGGTCGATCCGCGGCGGCATCGGGTCCGAGCCGGCCGGGCCGGACATCCGCGGCACCATGACGACGGCCCGGCCGCCGATCGCCTCGTACGCGGATCGGTGGACCTGCGGGCGATCCGCGAGTACGTGGTCGGTGACGAGGTACGCCACCTGCATTGGAAGGCGAGCGCCCGGACCGGCCGCCTGATGGTCCGCGAGTACGCCGACCCCGTCGAGGCCCGGTTGACGGTGTTGCTCGATACGCGTGCGGGCGTGCTGAGCGCTGAGCAGTTCGAGGAGGCCGTGGAGGTCGCCGCGTCCCTCGTGTACGCGACCCTGACCGCCGGCCAGCCCTGCCGCCTGGTCACCTCCTCCGGAGTCGACTCCGTTGTGGACGGTGAACTCCGCCAAGCCCGGCTGTTGCTGGATCCGTTGTGTCTGGCCGATCAGGACGCACCGGACTCCGCACCGCTCGTTCCCGAGCGGCTCGGCGCCACGCGCCCGGTCGGTGCGCTCGTCGTGATCGGCGGGCCGGACGACGTCGTCGAGCGGTGGCGACCGGACACCGTGATCCGGTTCAGCGGCATCGAGCCGGCCGCCGGGGTGATCGCGGCGACGGATGCCGCCGACGCCGTGGGGCAATGGAACGCGGGGATCGGATGACCGGAGCGTCCGGTCGGCCGAACCGGCTCGCACTGGTGGGACTGCTGGGGTCCACGGCGACCGCTGGGCTGTTGTTCGCGCCGGTGTTCGGGCTGCGAGCCTTGATCGCGCCGGTGCTCGCGGTGGCCCTGGTGTGTTATGGCGGCGTCGAGCTCACCCTGCGCCGGCCGAAGCTGGCGGCGGTGCGGCCGCTGCTCCTCGTGACGGCCGGCGGGCTGGCGGCGTGGGCGACCGTGTCGCCGTCCGGTACGCCGTTGCAGACGCTGCGCCACGGCGTCACCGACAGCTGGCGGCTCACCCTGGAGTCCACCTGGCCGGCTCGGCCGGACGCCGAGCTGCTCCTGTTCGTACCACTGGCCGTGTTGCTGGCCGGGCTCCTGGGCGTGGAGATCCTGCTGTGGATCGGGCCCGCTGTCGCAGTGCTGCCCGGGCTGGCCCTCGTCGTGCTCGCGCAGGCGTACCAGTCGCTCGACGGACCATCGGCGGCGCTCGCCGTCGCCTGCTACGCCGCGCCGGCCGCCCTCCTGTTCTGGACCGGCCGCCCGCCACCCGTCGTCATCGGGGCAGCCGTGGTCGCCATGCTGTTCGGCTCGGTGGGATTCGGTGTCCTGGATCCGGCCGGGCGGGATGCGTACCAGTTGAAGGAAAGCCAGGGCGTGGCACCGCCGCCGACCCGCGTGGCCAACCCGTTGAGCGAGATCGCGCAGCGGCTCGCCGATCCTGATCGGGAGGTGTTCCGCTACCGGTCCGACGGGCCGGTCGACCGGTGGCGGCTGGTGGTGCTGGACGGATTCGACGGCGCGAACTGGTACGCGACCGCGCGGATGCTGCGGATGGGCGCCCCGATGGGCGCGCCCGACGGCGATCTCACCCGAAGCGCCGACGTGCGGGTGAGCGGACTGTCCAGGCCGTGGCTGCCGAGCCAGGCGATCCCGCGCGGGGTGGACGGGCTCGTCCCGCTGGTCGATCAGACCGCCGGCACGCTGCTACTCGACCGAGCCGGGCCGGTGACCTACCGGCTGACCTGGTCGGAACCGGTCTCGCTCGGCGCGGGCACATTGGACACTCAGGCCGCCGGCGGGTTCGGCGGGCTCGGCGTCGTCCCGGCCGGCATCGACCAGCAGGCCGAGGTGGCGACGCGGGGCCTGCGCCCGACCCTGCAGGCCGCGCTGCAACTGGAGCGCTACTTGAGTGTGAACTATCAGTTGGCCGCCGGTACTGACCTGCCGACCGGGCATGGCTGGCCCCAACTGCGCAACTTCCTGCTCGACAGCAGGCGCGGCACGAGCGAGCAGTTCGCCGCCGCCTTCGTCGTGCTGGCCCGGATGTCCGGCATCCCCGCCCGGCTCGTCGTCGGCTATCGCGGCGGCGTCGACGCCGGCGGGGGTCTCCACATCGTCCGCAACGGCGATGTGCTGGCCTGGCCGGAGGTGGCGGTCGAGGGCGTCGGCTGGGTGCCGCTCGATCCGACCGCGCGAGCCACCGCCGCGTCGTCCAGTGGCGGACTCGCGGCTGCGGCAGCCAAGGCCCGCGATCAGCTTCCGGCCGAGGACGAGCTGCGCGCCGCTCCGGAGGCCGAACAGACGCCGCCGGTCCAGGCCCAGGATCAAGGGCGGAGTTGGCGACCGCTCACGGCTGTGCCGCCCAGCCTGGCTCTACTGTGGATTTTAGTGGTACGCACAACGAAGCGTGTCCGCACCTGGCTGCGCCGTCGCCGGACGGGTGCGGCAGGAGTGCTCGCCGCCTGGGCGGAGGTACGCGACCGGCTGGCCGAACACCGGGTGCCGTATCGCGCCGGGATGACGCCTCGCGACCTGGCCGCCGAGGTGTCCGATGAAGACATCGCTCAGCCCGTCCGCCGACTGGGCGCCATCATGGACCGGACACTGTGGTCGCCGGACCCCCACGCCGACGCGAAGAGCGCCTGGGATTCCGTCGACCTCGTCCGCCGGGGACTGGCCCACCGCAGCCTGCGGGCGCGACTGCGCGCGGCGCTCGATCCGCGTACGCTCGCGCGCCGGTGACGCGTCAGAGTTTGCAGCGCGCCCCACGGATCGGGAGAGCCTCGCTGGTCCAGATCTGCCGTCCGTCGGTGGCTCGCACCTGGAAGCAGTATTTGCGATCCGGATCGACCGGCACTGTCAGCGTACGGTCGCGGCGGGCGACGAGGACCATCGTGTCGATCTGCTCGCCCGCGACCACCACGGCGAAGTCCAGGTCGCCTTCGGCGCTCCAGGTCAGCCGCACCTTGCGGCCCAGATCGGCAGGCTGGGCGAGCACGACTCGCGGCGCGGCCGACGGCGAGACCTGGGGGGAGCTGCCGGCGGCGACGGTCGACGGGTTCGCCTGCGAGGGCGACTGCTGATCGTCCAGCACCATCGGCAGGACGGTGACGAGGCCGACCGCCACCGCACCGAGCCCGACGAGCAGACCGTGCTGGGGCTTGAACCGCCGCCGTGGCGTCCGGGGCTCGGCGGTCGTGTGGATGAGCGTACGGCCGCCGATCGTGGGCGGGGGAGCTGCTTCTTCGGTAGGGACGACGACGTCGGGGATAGGGACGGCGGGACTGGCGACGGCAGGGGTGGCGAGGACGGCCGGGCTCGGGTGCGCCGTGGTGGGCGTGCTTCCGGCGAAGTCGTCGAAGTCGAAGTCGTCGTCCGGGACGGCCGGCCGGATCTGCAACCCGTGCAGCATTGCGGCCACCTCGGCGGCGTTCGCGGGCCGGTCCGCCGGGTCCTTGGCCAGCAGCCGCCCGACCAGTTCGGACAGTACGCCTGGAGCGTCGTGCACGACCGGCGGCGGTTCCCGCAGCACCTGCAGGATCCGCTCGCTCGTCGCCTGCCCGGTACGCCGCGGAAACGGTGGCGCACCCGTCAGCATCGCGTACAGCACAGCGCCCAGGCCGTACAGATCGGACGCGGGGGAGCGCAGATTCTCGCGCAGCGTCTCGGGAGCGGTGTATTCCAGGGCGTGCACCGGATCGCGCGGGAACCGGTCGCGCAACACCACTCCGAAGTCGCCGACGACGACCTCGCCGGAGCGCCGATAGAGCACGTTGTGCGGCGTGACCGCGCCGTGCGTGATGCCCACCCGGTGGGCGGCGGCGAGCGCGTCGGCGATCGCCGAGCCGGCGTCGACCACATCGGCCAGGCTCAGCGAGCCCAGCGTGCTTGCCAGGGAACCCGAGCACAGCTCCATGCGTACGCCGGACCGGCCGTCGGACGTCTCGACGACATCGTCGACGCCCAGGATCGCCCGGCACCGCAGACTGTCCAGCGCCCGTCGCTCCCGGTCGAACCGAGCGGCGGTGTCCCGGTCGAACCGGTCGGCGAAGACCTTGACGGCGACCTCCGCGCCCGCCAGATGGCCCGCGTAGACCGTGGCGACCGGCCCGGTAGCCAGCACACGCGGGGCGATGACGGAGCCGATGTCCATGAGTCCATACTCCACCGTTGGCACTGCCACGCGCCGACCGTAGGCCCCCGGCGAAGCCGCGGGCGCGGGGCGGCAGCTTGCTGCCAGGAGGCCCGCGCACCGGGCGGCACCGTCGAAGCTTGCTCGCATGCAGACCACCGGCCTGGTCAAGGTCACCATCGCGGCGCCCCGACGCCGCCTGGACATGGCGTTGCCCGAGCAGGCCGCGATCAGTGAGATCCTGCCCGGCCTGCTGGCCCGGGCCGGTGAGGGGCTGGCCGACGACGGGGTGCCCGGCGGCTGGCTGCTGCGCCGGGCCGACGGCACGGTGTGCGAACTGGACCGAACCCTTGCGGCGCACCGGATCCGCGACGGTGAGATCCTGCAGCTGACGCCCAGCCAGACCGAGTGGCCCGAGCTGGAGTACGACGATCTCGTCGACGCCATCGCCACCGGATCGCAGGGCACCGGCCGCGCGTGGGGACCCCGGCACACCCGGCACGCCGCGTTGACGATCGGCGCGGCGGCCCTGCTGACCGGCCTCGTCGCGGTGCTACGCGCCGGATCGCCGTGGACGTCGCCCGCGCTGTGGGCGCTCGGGGTCGCCGCGATCCTGCTGGCCGCCGCCGTCGTGCTGGCCCGGGCCGTCGGCGACGCCGGGGTGGGTGCGGTCCTGGCGGCGACCGCGTTGCCGTACGCGTTCGCCGGCGGCGGCCTGGTGCTCGCCGGGGCCACCCCGATGACCGGGTTGTCGGCCGGGCATCTGCTGCTGGCGGGCGCGGCATTGCTGCTCGCCGCGCTGGTCGGCTATCTCGGGGTGGCCGCCGCCGCGCCGGTCTTCGCCGGGGCGGCCGTGCTCGGGCTGCTCACCGTGGCCGGGGCCTGGCTGGCCAGCACCGACACCCTGACGACAGCCGAGGCGGCCGCGGTCCTCGCCGCGATCGTGCTCGCCCTGTCGACGGCGTACGCACCACTGTCGCTGCGCCTCGGCCGGGTGCCGATGCCGATGCTGCCCCGGTCGGCCGCCGACCTGATCCGCGACGATCCGCAACCGTCCCTGGAACTCGTGCACGCCGCCGTCGTACGCGCCGACGCCCTGCTCACCGGGATGCTGGCCGGATCGAGTGCGGTCCTGGTGGCCTGCCAGATCGTCCTGGTACGCAGCGGCAGCACCGCCGGGGTGGTGCTGGCCGCCCTCGTCGGCGTCGGGCTGCTGCTCCGGGCCAGGCTGTATCCGATCCTGCATCAGCGGATCCCGATGCTGATCGCCGCCGTGCTCGGACTGGGCTGCCTGGTCGCCGGTCCGCTGATGGGCGACCGGACGACCTTGCTCGCCGTCGCCGGACCGGTCGTCCTCGCGCTCGGGGCGACCGTGATCGCCACCGGGGTGGCCCGCAAGCACAGTCCCTACCTGAGCCGGTTCGCCGAGTACGCCGACATGCTGGTGATGGCCGCGATCGTGCCGGTCACCTGTGCGGTGCTCGGTCTGTACGCGTACGTGCGTGGGCTGGGGGGCTGAGGCTGATGGCGTCCAAACGCGACCAGCTGCAGGCGTACCAGTTCCTGATCCAGCGGGCCACCTCGGCGCTGGTGCTGCGGGAGACCGATCCCGAGCAGCTTCCGTTCCGCCGCCCGGCCGCCGCCTCGTACGCCGGCGTCGCGCTGGCGATCATCGCGCTGGCCTGCTTCGGCGTCTACGGCATGATCGTGCCCGGCGGGGCGAACACCTGGCGGCAGGACAACGTCGTCATCGTCGAGAAGGAGACCGGCACCCGCTACGTCTGGACCCAGGGGCGGCTGCATCCGGTCACCAACTACGCCTCCGCGCTGCTGCTGGTCGGCACGCACGGCAAGACCGAGCGGGTGTCTCGTGACTCGCTGGTCGGCGTACCCCGGGGTCCCCGGCTCGGCATCCCCGACGCGCCCGACGCGCTGCCCGGAGCTGATCGGCTGCTCACCGGAGCCTGGTCGCTGTGCTCGTCGCCCGCGACCGACGTGACCGGCGGCCGGGTCGACGAGTCGGTGCTGCTCGTCGGCACCGCGCCCACCGGCGGCTGGAGTCTCGGCGAACAAGCCCTGCCGGTGCAGCTCGCCCCCTCCGGCGAGCGATTCCTGATCTGGCGCGGCCACCGGCATCCCCTCAACGACTACGCCACGGTCGGCGCCGGTCTCGCCCTGACCACACTGCCCTGGGTACGCGTCGGCCAGGCGTGGCTGGACGTCGTGCCGTCGGGCGCCCCGATCGAGCCGATCGCGACACCCGACGCGGGCCGACCGTCCACCGCGATCGCGGGCCGGACCGACCTGCGGATCGGGGCGCTGCTGGTCGTGCAAGCCTCCGGTGGGAAGCAGTACTACCTGGCCGAACGGGACACCTTGCGGCCGATCACCGAGCTGCAGTACGACATTCAGCGCGCGTACCCGCCGACGCTGGCCGCCTACCCCGGCGCCGAGCCGTACGCCATCGACCTGGCGCCGTCGTCGGCCGCCGCCGCGCCGCAGCCGAGCCCGGTCACCGACCCCGCCCCACCGGCGCGGCCGGAGATCGCTCAGCTGCCCGGCCGGGAGGCGACGGTCTGCACCACGTTCGCGCCCGGCGAAGCGATTCCCCGGTTGACGGTGGACCCGGCGTTGCCCCCGGCCGACCCGATGGCCGTCACGATCCGCCGGACCAGCACCGGAACCCCGCTGGCCGACCGGGTCTACGTGCCGCCGGGCTGGGCCGCCGTCGTGGAGGCGATGCCGTCCCCGCAGGCCCTCGCCGGAACGCTCACGGTGATCACCGACCTGGGCCGCCGATATCCGGTGGCCAGCCCTGAAGTGCTCGGCATGCTCGGCTACCGGGCCGATCGTGCGGTACGCCTCCCGGCCAGCCTGGTGGCGAGGCTGCCCGACGGGCCGGGACTCGACCCCGAGGCCGCCCGGCGGCAGTCGCTGAGCGGCTGAGATCGCGGTGCGACAACGGCCCGGTCAGGGTGCGATCAGATAGCCGAATCCGCGCACCGTATGGATCACCGCAGGTTCGCGCAGCTTGTGCCGCAGCTGGCCGATCACCACGTCCAGGACGTTCGACGCCGGGTCCGCCATCTCGTCCCAGGCGTACGCGACCAGCTCCTGCCGCGAAACGGGCTGCCCCGGTCCGGCCATCAGCCGTTCCAGGATCAGGAATTCCTTGCGGGCCAAGGTCAGCAGTACGCCGTCCCGAGTCACCCGATGCCGGCTTCCGTCCAGCTCCACATCGCCGCAGCGCAGCACCGCCGGCCGCCCGGACGTGCTGCGCCGGCACAGACTGCGTACGCGGGCGACCAGCTCCGCCATCGCGAACGGCTTGACCAGGTAGTCGTCGCCGCCCAACCGCAGCCCGTCGACCCGGTCGGCCTCGCTGTCGCGGGCGGTCAGGAACAGCACCGGCAACTGCCAGCCCTCGCCGCGCCGGCGATGGACATAGGCCAGCGCGTCCCCACCCGGCAGCATCCGGTCGAAGACCGCGCAGTCATAGGTGTTCACGAACAACGCTTCGTCGGCGGCGGGCAGGTCGGCCGCGCTGTCCACCGCGAATCCGGCACCTCGCAGCGCCACCTCGAGGGCGAGCCGGAGATTGCCGTCGTCCTCAATGATCAGCACCCGCACGGCACCTAGTCTGCCGTGGCCACCAGCACATCGTCGACAAGCATGGCGCGCAACTGGTCGACCGTCGGCAGCCGATCGATCTGCCGCAGCCGCTGCGACTGCGCCTTGCGTACCCCTTCGAACAGCCGCCGGGCATCGCGAGCGTTGCCGAAGTTCGGGCCACCGGAGATGCGGGCGAAGTACCGGATCAGCACGGGAGCGGCTGCCGGGTCGAGTTCGTACTCGCCGGCCGACACCATCCGGCCGATGATGTCGAGCAGCTCGTCCGGGGTGTAGTCGCCGAACTCCACGGTCTTGCCGAACCGTGAGGCGAGGCCGGGGTTGGCGGACAGGAAGTCGGCCATCTCCCCGGTGTAGCCGGCCACGATCACCGCGACCTCGTCCCGATGGTCCTCCATCAGCTTGACCAGGGTGTCGATCGCCTCCTGGCCGAAGTCGCCGCCCGAGGCACCGGCCCGGGACAGCGTGTAGGCCTCGTCGATGAACAGCACGCCGCCGACGGCCTCCTCGAACACCAGGGACGTCTTCTCGGCAGTGTGCCCGATGTACTGGCCGACCAGATCCCGCCGGGTGACCTCCCGGAACTTGCCGTGCGGCAGGACGCCGAGCGCCTTGAGGAGCCGGCCGTAGATCCGGGCCACCGTGGTCTTCCCGGTGCCGGGAGCCCCGGCGAAGATCAGGTGATGGCTGGCCGCGCCGACCGGCAGCCCGGCCCGGCGTCGCCACTCGTTCACCTGCAGCTCGTCGACCAACGCCCGGACCTCGGCCTTCACCTCGGCCAGCCCGGTCATGGCGTCGAGTTCCCCGAGCAGTGCCTCCAAACCTTGACTGGCCGGACCACCACCGGCGGCGGCCCCGGCGATCACCGTCGTCGTGGCGCCGTCGGCCAGGGCGACGCCCGGCTGGGCGGTGTTCTCGACGCGGCAGGCCTCCAGAGTGCCCGCGCAGTCGGCGGCGACGGCGATCCCGACCCCGCGCGCGTCGGTCACCGAGCAGTTCCGGATCACCGGTGTGCTGTGCTGAGCGACCGAGATCCCTTCGGCCCCGGTACGCGACACCGCACAGCCCTCGATGACCGGGCGGCCGTACTGGTAGATGTAGATTCCGCGCAGGCCGGCGCCGGTGACGGCGCAGTTGCGGATCGCCGGGTCCGCGCCCATGCCGATGATGATGCCGTCGCCGGTGACGTCGGAGATCGTCGTCCCCTCCAGCCGACCGGACGCGCCGTCGACCACGATGCCCTGCTCAGCCTGGCTGACGGTGCATTCGGTCACGGCGAAGCCGGCCGATCCCCGGATGCTGATCGCCGGCCGGCGGCCGCCGGTGACCGTGCAGTGCCGCAAGGTCAGCGCAGAGTCCTCGACCGAGATCCCGGCGCGTACCTCGATCCCGTGCAGGCTCACCGCGCCGTTCTTGGCCCGCAACGCCGGCCGGTCCGCGCCCGTCCCGTCGATCACCACCTTCGCCCCGGCCAGGGCGGCCAGGGTCACGGTGACGTCCACCAGTTCCAAGGTCTCCAGGTAGGTGCCGGCCGCGATGGAGATCAGCGCATCGGGCGGCGCGTCCGCGAGGGCATGCCCGATCGTCGGGTAGGCGCCGGGCTGTCCCGAGACCAGCAAGGTCCGCGACATCAGCTCGCCCTCGCCATCAACCAACCCTGCCCCGCGGCCTTCGCCCCGGCCTGGAACCGGCTGCGCGCACCGAGCCTGTTCATGATGTCGGCGACCATCCGCCGCACGGTCCGCACCGAGATGCCCAGCTTCATCGCCGCCGACTCATCGGTGTGCCCGGTGTACAGCAGGGTCATGAGGTCCCGCTCCCGCCAGGTCAGCGGGCCGTCGTCGCCGGCCTCCTCCACCGGGGTCAGCGGCACCGCGGAGGACCAGATCCATCCGAACAGCTCCAGCGTCGCGGTCACCACGCCCGGCAGCCGGAACGCGGCCACGCCGGTCGGATGATTGGGCAGCAGGGCGGTCGTCCCGTCGATCACGATCGCTTCCACCGGGATCTCTACATTGGTACGCACAGCGGCGCCGGCCAGCGCCATCCGGCTGAGTCTGGTTGTCAGCCGCATCGAATCGGGGAACAGGACGCGATAGCGTACGCCGCGGGCGAGGTTCTCCCGGTCGACGGCGCGGAACTGGCCGATCGGCGCGGATCCCGTGCTCATGACCAGGACCTCGCTGACCGCCGAGGCCAGGATCGCCTCGATCCCGCCGGGCTCTGAGGTGTTCACGACGGCATCCTCCTCATCGGATAGGTCGGCTAACCTGCGGTACAGACACGATCTATCGGCGTACATGAGGTTTTGATGACACGAGTGCTGGTCGTCGAGGACGATGAGGATCTTCGCGTGGCGGTGGCCGCGAAACTGAGCGCCGACGGACTGCTCGTCGACACCGCCCGGGACGTCGCGTCCGCCGACGAAGCCCTGAGCGGCCGAGAGTTCGACTGCGTGGTCTTCGACCGGATGCTGCCCGACGGCGACTCGATCGGCTACGTGCACAAGCGTCGTCGGCAGGGCTGGGCCGTGCCCGTGCTGTTCCTCACCGCCCGCGACGCGTTGGCCGACCGGGTCGCCGGTTTCGAGCACGGCGGGGACGACTACCTGGTCAAGCCGTTCTCCGTCGCCGAACTCAGCGCCCGGGTGGAGAACCTGTGCCGCCGCACGGGACGGCCGTCGGTGTTACGCCACGCCGATCTGGAGCTAGACTGCGCACGCCGGGAGGTCCGCCGCGCCGGCGTCCTGATCACCTGCTCGGTCAAGGAGTACGCGGTGCTGGAATATCTCCTGACCAGGGCCGATCAGATCGTCGAGCGGGCCGAGGTGATCGAGCACTGCTGGGACTCCGGCACCGACCCGATGTCTAATGTGGTCGACGTGGTGGTCAAGCGCCTGCGGCGAAAGCTGCACGAGCCGCAGCTCATCCACACCGTCCGGGGCCGGGGCTACCTGCTGGGCATCGCATGACGTCGTCGGCCACCGAGCGGCTGCGCCGGCTGCGCTGGGTGCTCACCGCCCTGGTCACCGCCGCCAACATGCTGGCGATCGTCGGGCTGGCCTGGTGGATCGTCCGCACCGACGGCCGGCAGGGGCAGGCCCGCCTCGACGCCGAACTGCATCGGGTCACCTCCTCGGTCAGCCGGCTGATCATCCTGGACGACGCCATCGACTTCAGCCTCGTCAACACCGACGAGCTCAACGACCGCTGCCCCCAGTTCGCGATCATGCCGGGCGGTGCGCTGACCTTCCAGGCGCACGTCTCGCGGCAGCTCTGCGTACCGATGGACAACGCCGTGCTCAGCGGACTGGCCGCCACCGCGATCCGGACCGGTGGCGCGGTCGTCGGCTACCAGCGGGGCAGCGGCGGCGAGCTGGTCCGCGTACGCGTCGAGCCGCTGCTCGACCGCAAACACGACTACGTCGGCGCGGTGGTCGCCGTCGCCGACACCGCAGCCGAGCAGAAGCGGCACAACAAGTTGACGGCGCTGGTCATCGGCGGCTGCGTGGTGCTCTTCGCCGGGCTGGGCGCGGCGGCGCACGCGCTGTCGGGTCGGGCGATCCGGCCGGTGGCGGCGGCCCTGCACCAGCAGGAGGTGCTGCTCGCCGAGACCGCGCACGATCTGCGTACGCCGGTGGCGGCGCTGCGCGCCCTCGCCGAGACCGCCCTGGACAACCCCGAACGACAGGCCGACCTGCTGTCGCGCACCGTACGCCTGGCCGGCCGGATGGGCCGGATCATCGACGGTCTGCTCGTCCGGGCTCGGCTCGCCGCAGGCGTGGAGAAGCTGGCCATCCAGCCGATGTGGCTCGACCAGCTCGTGACGGCCGTCGTCGAGGACACCGCGCCGGAAGGCGCGCAGATCACCGTCACCGCCGCACCCACCAAGGTCAACGCCGACCCGATCCTGATCCAGCGGGCGATCGGCAACCTGCTCGACAACGCGATCCGATATGGACGCCGACCGGGCGCGCCGGCGATCGTGCACATCACCGTGGCCGGGGGCGTCGTCACCGTCGCCGATCACGGTCCCGGCATCGACGCGGCGCTCGCCGACGAGGCGTTCGACCGGTTCTCCAGCACCGGCGGCTCCTCCGGGCTCGGGCTGTCGATCGTCCGCTGGGTCGCCCAGGCGCACCGGGGCACCCTCACGGTCTACAACGCCGACGAGGGCGGCGCGATCTTCGAGCTGCGCCTGCCGGTCAGCGCACCGTGACCCGCAGCCAGGGCGGCAGGCTGACCCAGGTCCCGTCCAGCTGGTACGCGAGGTAGTAGGTGTAGGTGCCGGGCGCCGGGAGTTCCCGCTGCGTCTCGAACACCCGAGGCTCCGGGCTCAGCTCGGCGTCGACCAGCGTCGGGAAGTCATGGAACGCGCCGGCCTCGTCGCGTACCTTCACGGTCAACGCGCTCAGGACGACGTCCCGTTCGGCGCTGAGCGTGGCGCGGGCGGTGACCAGACCCCCGGACGCGGGCGCGGCCGGATCGAGGACGAGCTGGCCCGCGATGGTCACCTGACCGGTCGGCGGGTCGAGCGGGATGAGCGCCGGTCCGCGCCACCAGGACAGCCCGAGCACGACGGCGAGCACGCCGAGCACGGCGAGCGCCGCGTAGATCCACCTCGGCCCGGTGATGCCAGACTTCATGGTCCGAGTCTCCACCCCGGGGGGAGCAACGGCCCCGGGTACTCCTCGTCGTCCTCGTCTCCGGGACCGTCGAAGTTGTACGGAGAGCGGGGGCGAGGCGGCGACGGCGGATTGATGATGGAATCGATCACGCTGCCGAAGGCCGGATCGGCCCCCGTCGGCGTGCCTGGGCCGAGCACGGCGGCCGCGTCTTGGAGGCCGAGCGCCTCGGCCACGTCGGGTCGCTGGAACCAGGCGCGGATCCTCGCGCGACCCGACCGAGCCATGGTGACGGGATCGAACGCTCCGACGACCAGGGCGACGTTGGGATTGACCTGTAGTCCGGCAGAGTCGTTCGTCTGAGTCCACGGGTCGTGGAAGTTGTCGGCATGCTCGTGTATTGCCGGTGTGTCCAGGTCGTCCTGGACGTGGCTGACGTCCCAGCCGAGACGGTCCACTGTGTCCAGATAAGGCGTGTAGCGATGCGAGTAGCCGATCTCGAAGACCGCCGGCTGCACCTCACGGCCGGCCTTGAACGAGCTGAAATACTTACTGACCGCCTTGCGCCGGTGCCACCAGGCCCGCACGCGGTGCCCGTCCGCGAGCAGGCGCCGGTGCTCCGCGGTGATCTCGGCGAGGTTGCGGACCAGCTCGTCGTAGTCCTGACCGCCGGTGACGGACATGCCCTGGCCGCCGACCCAGACGTAGAAGCTCGTCACCCCGGCGATCGTGACGTCGATGAACGTGCCGATGAACACGTACGCCGTGAAGGTGTGGGTGTTCGTCAGATCCGGCGACGGGGTTACCCGCGCGACCACGATCCGAGTTCCGTCGCCGAAGTCGCCGATCGCCCGGATCGTGGTCGGCCGCGTCTCGCTCTCCTTGTTGCCGAAGGGGAGCGGTGTGCCGATGCCGCTGCCGTTCCTGGTGCTCACCGTGACGGGTAGGTGCCCGATGAGGCCGGCGACAAGGTCGATCACGTGATTGCCGGTGAGGAGGAACAGGTATCCCGGTGGTGTGCCGGTAGGGCCGAATCGGTTGTGGTGCCCATGGTCCAGTTCCGCATTGTCGTGCCACGGAGTGAACGTGGAGAACCGGGCGAGGCCCAGGCGGTTGACCGTCCGGGTCGCCGCCGTCTTCGTGTAGCCGACCCATTTGTGCGAGCCGTCGGGCAGCAGCAGCCGGGTGACGCCCGTCCAGTTGCTGAACGCGCTGACCCGCCACGGGCGCTGGTAGCGGAACTTGCCGGTGAGCACCGCCAACGGCCGCGCCCGGAGGAACTTCACCGGCCACAGCACGCTACGTGCCAGGGCAGCGGTCGTCGGCGTACGCCGGGCGGCGACCCAGTCCGAGCGCCAGCGGCTGATCTGGAACCGCCGCGCGGCGATCCGCCGTTCCAGCTTGTCCGCGTGGAGGCGGGGGAGCCGGCGTAGGATCGGATGCAGTGGCTGATGCGGCGGTGTGCTCAGCGAGCCCGTCGACTCCAGCGACACCGGCAGACTCACCGTGAACCGGCGTCGTCCCCTCGCGACCGTCCGCGACGGTGTGCTGGTCATGGTCGGCAGTGCGGATCGGATCGCCGGGTCCAGCACGGTCTCCATTTCCAGCAACGCCTTCACCCGGCGCGCGATCGGAGCGGGCAGGAGCTGGTCCAGCAGCCGGCGGCGCAACGTGGACTGCAGTTGCCCGTCGCGTACGCCGGCCTGATGCAGCAGGACGATCAGGTTGGCCACGGTGACGGCGCGACGGTCGACGCCCATCCGTTCCGCCTGCCACTGGATCTGGGCGGCGAGCGCGACATCGGCCGGACTCGGCCCCTGGATGTCTTGCTGCTGGCGCCGGCCGAGCTTGTGGTGGCCGAACGCATCCGCCGGCCGGACCGGTCTGCCGCTGTCCGTACGCCCAACGCTCTCCAGGCTCTGGGTGAGCGCTCCGACGAGGTGCAGCGAGGCGAGGTCCCCGGTCTGCCCGTGGGAGAGCGTGATCGTCACCGAGCGGTCGGCGAAGTCGATCGTGGTGTGCGCCGAGGTGCCGGTCGGCAACGATCCGGTCCGGAGGCGTACGGTCACCGGGCTCGCGAGGCTGGGGTGGGTGACCGTGGCCACGGTGTCCAGGCCGTCCCGGCGTACCGCGGTGAGCGTCAGACCACGGCTCAGGGCCACTTCTGGCAGCGCGGTCGCCACCTGCTCGGCGATCTCGGTCGCCGTCAGCGCCGGGCCGATCCCCCGAAGCTCGGCGATCTCCTGGGTCTGGGTCGTCGCCTGGCCCGGCTGCTGATCGAGGAGAAGGTCGGTGACCGTCCGGGCATTGTCACGGGCTGCGGCCTGCTCCCGCGCCTTCTCCGCGAACTTCCTGGTCTCGGCGTTGCCGAGGTCGGCCGCCGCCACGCCCTGGTCGGCGAGCAGGGTGTCGACCGCGGTCGCCGCGTCCGCGCCGAACAAGGTCGTGATCGTCGCAGCCAGCGCGGCTCGACGCTGACCGTGCTCCGGCTGGTCCAGGCGCAGCCCCAGATCTTCGATGAGCCCCTGCGCTTCGGCCGCCAGCCGCCGGGACGCCGGCGTCGCCGCGACGGGCTGCGGGACGGTCATCACCGCGGCGACGGCGGCGAGCCGGGCAGCCTGCGGAGTCATGTCGGCTGATGGCCGGACCCATCCGTCGACATGTTCCGCATGGGTCGCGTACGCGAGCCCGAGCGCCTCGGCGATGTCGAGCGGTAGTCCGACGCGGTTGAGCCGGCGAGGATCGACGCGCAGCTCCCAAACCTGGTCCCGGTCAACGGGTCGAGGCGGGCGCACCTCGATACCACGCCCGCCCCCGACCCCGGCGATCCGGATCCGGACCCGAGCAGGTCCCCCGCCATCCCGCCAACCGAGGTCGTACGCGGCGCGGTCGCCATCCTCGGTCGCGGTCAGGCCCAGCGCCTCGGCGGCCCGCCCCAGCGCGGCCCGAATCGTCCTGGCGGCGCTGTGCGGCGTGCCCACGCCTACGTCGTTCACAAAATCGCGCCGTATCGGTCCCTGGCGCGGCGCCAACCGGACCCGGTGCGGCATGGCCCCCGCCATCGCCCGCCCGGCATCGGTACGCAGGTCCGGCCGGACCTCGACGTGGGTGACGATCGCCTCCCGATCGGCCAGGAACCGATGTACATGGACGGTGACCGCGACGACCTGCCCGTTCGGCAGCAGGCGCTGGAAGACGACGTACGCGTCGCCACGATCAGTGTCGCGAATGGACATCCGATCCGGTTTCGCGATCGTCCGCCGGATGACGTCGCGCGCAGTGTCCACGATGGCCGCAGCCGACTCCGGCGTGCCCTCTCCGGCGAGGCCGTGCAGCGCCTCGCCCCAGCGGGCCAGCATCGCCACCTCCTCGCCGGACGTGGCGAAGCCGAGCGTCGCGGCGACCGAGCGCAGCGCGGCTCGCAGCGAGGCGTCCAGCCGCGCGGGGCCACCGGCCAGCGGCCGCAACGCCACGCGCTGCGGCACCGCCTGCTCGTCCCGCGCTGCTCGACTGTCTAGTTCGGACTGGAACTCCGTGGCGGTGGCCTGCGCTGCCGTGGTCGTCTCCGCCGTGAAAGCGCCGTCCGGTCCGATCGCCTGGAGCGGATCGCCGGTCGCCTGTGCGGTGCCGAGGACGGTCAGCGCATGGTTCACGGCCGCGTCGGCGATCGTCGACAGGTCCGCCACGTCCACCGGCCCTGCCATCCGCTGATCGAGCTGCCCACGGGTGGCCTCCAGGGTCGCGGCCATGATCCGGCCGGCCTCGGCCCGCTGCCGCACGTCCTGCGCGCTGTCGCCGGCCGGGGCGTCGAGCCGGCCCACCAGCCGCGCGAGCCGGCGGGCCGGGTGACCGCTCACGGTCGCGTCGATGGCCGTCAACCGGACGATGACGTCGACCAGGCTCGGATCGACCGCCAGCGCCGCCCGCAACACCCGCATGACGCGCTGCTCGTCGGCCCGCGCCTGCTGCGTCAGGCGTACCGCTGCGGCCACGTCCGCCTCACGGCCGGTCTGCCCGGCCGGCCGGCTCATCGCCAGCGCGTGGCCGACATCCGAAATGCCCATATAGCTGTACGCCTGGAGCACGTCGAGGAACATCTCCTCGGAACTGCGGTCGTCGGCGCGGAACTCGGAAGGCCCGAGCGCGACCCGGCCCAACGCCTGGGCCAGTTCGACCCGGACTCCGGGATCGGTGACGTCGACGTCCTGGCCGACGGTCAGCCGGAACGCGCCGGTGTCGGGGTCGAAGCCCAGCCGCACCTGCGTACCCGGGGGGAGGGGCGCGCGGTCGACCAGCACCCGGCGCTGGCTGTTCTCCCCGAAGGCGACATCGAGCCCTTCCGGATCGGCGGTGACGGTGGCCGGGTCGCCGACCTGAAAGCCGGAGGTGAGCAGCTCGGCGACGGCGGCCACGGGGTCGGTCCGCGGACTCGGCTGGGTGGGCGCGGTGGACGGGTTCGGTCCCGGGGTCCCGGGCTGCGGGCCGCCGCTCTCGTGTACGACGGCTGAGGTGAAGAGCTGGAAACCGTGGTAGTGCCAGACCGCGTCGGCCCCGTTGGCCAGCAGTTGGGCGAGGATGTCGTTGGTCAACTCGTTGGTGTAGAGGCCGATGACGAGCGGCTGCTGCCCGGCCCGTTCACCCGCCTCCTGCCTGCCCTGGTACGCGTCGTCGGCCAGCCGGCGCTGCGTACGCAGTTGCTGGACGATCTTGGCTTGATCCTGGCGGAGACCGAACTCCCCGTAATCCTTGACCTCGAACCGGACCTCGGTGCCGTCCGGCAGCCGCCCGAGAATGTCGATGTCGGTCTGATCCGCGACCGGCACCTGCAGCCCCTCGATTGTCAAGCCGGGCGTGCCGAGCTGGGCCAGCAGCTCCGGCGGCAGCTCGGCCAGCGCGAGCGCGGCGTCGACCGCGGCGAGCAGGCCGACGATGTTGGTGGAGTCCCCGTCAAGAGCGGTGGCGGTGATCTGCTCGCCGGCCTGCACGGACCGCGAGTTCTTGAGGTAGTCCCGCAGGGTCGCCTCGGCGTTGGTGACGTCGACGCCGTGCGCAGCGAGCCGATCGAGCTTCGCCTGGATGTCGGCGGCTTCGAGCACCATGCCCTTGCCGGGCAGGGTGCCGAGGCGAGCCAGATCCCGCTGAGTCGCCGAGGACTGGTCCTTCGCGGCCTGCTGCGCGACGAGGCTGGTGACCTTGCGGGCCATCCGCTCGGCGAAGGTCTGCCGCTCGGCGTCGGTCATGCCGGCGACAAGCTCGGCGAGGGGGCGGTTGCGGCGCCCGGAGACGACGCTCTTCGCCGCGCCCAGTACCGCGTTGACCAGCGCTTTCTGTTCTCGTGCGGAGGCTCTCGGATGGGTGGCGGCCAGGTGGCTGATGGCGTGACGCGCCGCAGCCGGCAGGGTGTTCCACGCCGCGGCCACGTCGGGCGGCAGGTTGTCCGGCTGTGCGACGGCAGCCGTCTCCGCGGTTGTCGCTCCCGTCTGCCCGACGTACGACGTCATCCGCTCGGCGAATGCCTGGCTCTGCGACTCGCTCATTCGGCCGAGCGTCTCGGCGAGCGACTGACCGGGGTCGCCGGTCACGCTGGCTGCGAGCGCGTTGACCAGATCGCTGAGCCCGGCGCTCCGGCGGTCGGCGGCGGCCCGGTTGGCGGCGGCCAGGTCGGCGACCGCCTGGCGCGCGCCCGCTGGCAGCGCGTCCCACACCGCCTCGACCTCTGGGGGCAGGTTGTCCGGGCGGGTGGAGTCGGGCGTCCCGCTCGGTGAGTTCGCCAAAGCGGTGGCCGAGTCGGGAACCACCTCGGACTCCGCCGAAGCACCGGTCTGCGCTGACGCCTGATCCTGGTCGAGGCCGGCCTGCTCCTCGGCCGTGCTTTCGCTCCGACCGTCCACGCCGGACGACTCTGCCGGGTCGGCCCCGCCCTGGGCCTGCCCAGTGCTCGCCGTCCCGTCCGAACCGGCCGGCGTGGCGCGGATCGTCGTGTGCCGCGCCGCGACCGGTGCAGCGGCGGTGACCGGTGTGGCGGCGACCGGGCCAGTGGCGGCTGGATCGGCCGGCGCGGACTCAGCGGATCCAGCCGAGGGCGGGCCGGACTGCTGCGCCGCAGAGCCGTCCGCCCCGAGATTCTGGCCGCCGGCCGGATCCGCGACGCTCCCGACCTCCGGCGAAGCCTGGTCCTGGCCCGAATCGTCGAGTGTGGACTCACCCGCGGCCTGATCGTCCGCTCCGGCTTCATCCGGACCTGACTGGACGTCGGCAGTGGCATCCGGCGACCCCGCGCCGACGCCGTCACCGACCTGACCGGTGTCCGAAGCCCCGCCCGACCCCGACGCAGCACCCGATCCGGCACCGCTGCCCGACCCGGAGCCGCTGCTCGAGCCACTGCCCGACCCCGACGCGCCGCTGCCAGAGCCGGAGTTCCCCGCACCCGAGTTCCCCGCACCCGAGTTCCCCGTGCCCGAGCTTCCCGTGCCCGAGTTCCCCGTGCCCGAGCCACCCGAGCCCGAGTTGCCGGCGCCCGAGCCCGCGCCCGATGCGCCGCCGCCCGAGCCCGAGCTACCCGAGCCGCTTGAACCGCTATCGCCGCTTTCTCCAGCTGCCCCCGCTCCGGCTCCGGCACCGGCACCTGCCCCGGGTCCAGCTCCGGCGGCGTTTCCGCCGGCCGCGCCCGCTCCGCTCCCGGCCCCGGCATTGTCCGGCGCGAGCGGCGAGGGCGGGTTTCCGCCGGGCGGCCCCGAACCGTGGTCCAGCGACGCCGCCACCTGGCTCCAGGTGCTCGGCCCGCCGGTGACCGCGGAGTGGATCTGCCGCCCGGCCAGCTCCGTGTTCGACCGGCCGACGGCCATGGCCCCCGCCGCGAATCCGTTGTCCCGGACGGCTCTGGCGTACGCGCCGACGTCGCCGAGCGCGGCGATGTTGCCGTCCATGAGGTTCTGCGCGATGTGCCCGGAGACGGGGGACGTCACCCCGTTGGTGATGAACGAGCTGGCCGCGGTGGCCGCTTGTCCGGGCTTGTGGGCGAGCTGTTTCATGCCGGGGACTTCGCGCAGCCCTTCGCTCAACGGGCCGCCGAGCGCGCCGGCGAGCCCGGCGGTGGCCGTCTGCTTGAGGTCGATGGTCGTGCGGTAGCCCTGCATCTGGCTGAGCTTCTGGCCGGTCCAGTCGATCCCGACCTCTTCGAACCCCTCCTTCGCCACCCCGAGGGCGAACTTCGAGACCTTGCCCATCTTGCTGGCGGCGGTGGCCACCCGCAGGGCCATCAGCGCCACGCGTTCCGCGATCTGGCTGGCCATTCGCGACGCGAACAGCGATATTCCGGCTGGGCCGCCGAGGCAGGCCAGCGCGAACAGCGCGGCGTTCAGCGCGATCTCCGCCCGGACCTGGTTCTTGGTGTCGGCGAGGTCCTGGGCGTAGTTGCGGCACTTGGTGGCGATCTGCCGCAGGTCCGCGACCAGCTGGGTGAGCCCCACGGAGTCGCCGGCGCCTTGGTTCAGGCTGTGCAACGTGTAGTGCATCTCGAAACCCACCCCGTCGGGCCAGGTTTCGAGGAGCTGGAGGGCGGCCGCTTCCGAGGTGTTGATCGCCTGTTGCAGCGCGTCGGCCGCCGCTTCCCAGGCCTCGGCGAGGGCGATGACGTCGGATTCGCTGTCCGGCGGCCAGATGGCGTCCTTGGCTTTGCCGCCGTACCGCAGGACCGCGTCCCACAGGCGGCCGACGGGCTCGAGGACGTCGCTCATCGGCTACTCAGGCGGGAAGAGCTTGGTGGACTCGATCGCCGCGCCCTGATACAGCTGCACACCCTGATAGCCGTTGTTCGCCAGCGCCTGGTAGACCCCGCGGACGCTGCCGGCGGCGGTCACGAGGGTCTCCTTGTCCGCGGCGTAACCGGCCATGAACGACTGGCCCATGCCGCCGTTGCCGATCTTGCCGGGGCTGTTGATCCGCTCCAGCGCCTTGGCCCAGGCCCGGCCGAAGTCCGCGCCGACGGTGTGGACCCGGGCCAACTGGGTCGTGGTCTCATCGGGGTACATGTCGACGAATCCGTCGAGGTTGCGGTCGACGGTCATCGCCGGGCACCTCCGCCGGTCTGCTGGTCGAGCGCGGTCAGCAGCGGGTCGAACCGCAGGTCGGCGGACTCGACACCGGGCGGCAGGTAGTCGGCCGCGATCGCCAGGCCTTGGCGCTGGGCGAGTTCGGCGGCGCCGTGGATGGTCTCGGTGACGGTCCGGGCGAGCAGGACCGAATCGGGGTTCCGGAAGACCCGCGGATCCAGCCACAGCTCGATCAGTTCCCCGGCCCCGCCGACGGTCGCGCTGACCAGCCCGTCGGGGGAGTCGTACGTGGCGCGGATCTCGGACAGGTCGCGCTGCACCGCCCGGATCTCCTCCGCCAGTAGCTCGTAGTCGGTGAACATGGGCCCAGTGTCCGACGGGAGCGCCGTGGAGATCGCCCGGTGGCCGGTTACTGCCGTGTGGGCCGCCGATTCCGGGCCTGGCGGCACGATCACCGGGACGAGAGGAGAGCGGTGAAAGCAAGGCTCGCTGCTGTCGTGCTGGCCGTGATGGCCGTGACCGCCGTTCAGCTGATCGGTGTCGCGCCCGCGCGCGCGGTCCCCCCGGCCGGGGCGTGCCATGATCCCGATCCGGGACGCGCTCCTGTCCGGGAACTGCCGTGGGCGCAGAAGCTGCTGGATCCACAACGCGTGTGGCCGTACAGCAGGGGAGCGGGGGTGCTCGTCGCCGTCGTCGATTCCGGTGTGGACGCTGATCATCCGCAACTGCGTGGCCGAGTGCGGGGCGGCAAGGACTTCTTCACCACCCGGAATCGACCGGCGACGTTCGACTGCGTGTCGCACGGCACCGCCGTGGCGGGCATCGTCGCCGCCGCGCAGGTGCCGGGCGTCGGGTTCCACGGAGTCGCGCCGGACGCGGCGATCCTGCCGGTCCGGATCAGCGACCGCGATGTCGACGACCGTGGCGAGACACTGCGGATCGACCCGCAGATCCTCGCCACCGGCATCCGGTACGCCGCTGACGCCGGTGCCAAGGTGCTGAACCTGTCGTTGGCCGGCTACGACGACTTCCCAGCCGTGCGAGCGGCCGTCGCGTACGCGGTGGCTAAAGACGTGCTGGTGGTGGCCGCGGCCGGCAACGGTCAGCAGAGCGGCGGCGCCGAGTGGCCCTCGTTCCCGGCGGCGTACGACGGTGTGCTCGGCGTGGGGGCGATCGACATCGACGGAGCTCTGATGTCGGGTTCGCGGACCGGCCAGTACGTCGACATCGTGGCCCCCGGGGTCAAGGTTCTCGCGCCGACGAGGGTGACCGGGCATGCCTATGTCGACGGCACCAGCTTCGCGGCGCCGTTCGTGGCCGGCACCGCCGCGCTGGTCCGTGCCGCCTGGCCGGCGCTGACCGCCGCGCAGGTGGCGCAGCGGCTGATCGCGACGGCGAACCCGGCCCGGGGCGGGCTGCACAGCACACAATACGGTGCCGGACTGGTCGATCCCTACCGGGCGGTGACCGACGGGCTCGATCTTCGCGGCCCTGGAGAGCTGCCCGCGTTCGTGCCCGACCCGCCGGACGAGGCCCGGATCGCCGAGGCGGCCCGGCAGCATCGGGTGGCCACGGTGGCGAAGTGGTTGACCGGCGCGGCGGTCGGCGGCGTCGGGCTGGCCTTCGTGGCCGCGCTGGTGCTGCCCCGTGGACGCCGTCGCCGCTGGCAGGCGGGATGGGCGGCGCCGTCGCCGGTCGAGCCGGAGATCGTCGAGCCGCCGGAGCAGACGTTCTTGATCTGAAGAAGGCCCCGTCCCCGCGGGGAGGGGGCCTTCAGGGACCGCGTCCGTTCAGTGCTGGGTGACGATCCGCAGCGCGGTGCTCAACGTCTGCGCGGCGATGTCGCCGACGTTGTTGAAGACCGTGCCGTGCTGCTCCAGGCCGCCGGAGTGGTCGTCGGCCATCTTCATCTCGTACTGAGCCTCGACGACCTGCTGTTCGGACAGGGCGTCACCGGAAGCCAACCGGGCCACGACGTGGAACTTGTCCTCCGCGGTCTCGCGGATGAACGTCGCGTGCTGGAAGTAGTCGCTGCCCTCGGCGTACATGTCGGGAATGCCGACGAAGTAGCGGTCGGAGTCGGTCATCTGCAAGCCCCTCTCAGCCGTTGATGACGGCGGTCGTGCCGTAGTCGAACGAGCCCAGCGCGTGGACGGTCTGTGCGTCCCCGCCCTGGACCGTGTTCATCGCCAACCGGTTGTTGTCGTTGGTCTCCTGACCGTTCCGGTAGACCCGGGTGAAGTCGGCGACGCTCGCCCGACCGGCGTCATAGGCCCGGGCCTGGACGGTGCCGCCCAGCCGCTGGGCGATCGTCTGGCTGCTGCGCGCGTCGTTGGCCCGGGTGGCCCGGTCCTGCTCGTCGCTCCGGTCCTCGTGGACCTTGATGGCGTACGCGGCGTCCGCGTAGGTCATGTCGATTCGTGAAGTGTCTCCGCCTTGCACGCGTCCTCCCACTGCTCGGGTTCCTCTGCGGGCAACGCTAGGGAGCCCCGCCGCCGCCCGAACTGGAGCGGCACGTTCCTGCCACGTCGCCCAACCGCCGCCGGCCCTGGCGCACGATCGCGTCCGTGGCGACTGTCGTGGTGAAGAGACCAGCTCGCCGGCCGGCGCCGGAGATGCCGTCCGGGGAGCTGATCCTGCAGGCCCCGCCGGAGATCCCGCCCCCGGCGGCGATGCAGTGGACCCAGCTGCTGATGGTGCTGCCGATGATCGCGATGACCGTCGCGATGATGCTGATGTACTCCGGCGCCCTCGGCGGCTCCGTCCGCTACGTGATCTACGGCCTCATGGGCGTCGGCATGCTCGGCACCCTCATCGCCGGCCTGTTGCAGGGTGGCGGCCCGAGCAAGCGGGAGATGGGCCACGCCCGGCGCAAGTACCTGCGGCACCTCGCCCAGCACCGCCTGCGCCTTCGCCGTGCCGTACGCCGCCAGCGCGACGTGATGGAGTACCTGCATCCGGACCCGGCCACGTTGTGGTCGCTCGCGGCGAGTTACCGCCTCTGGGAACGCCGCAAGGACGACCCCGACTTCGGCACCGCCCGCATCGGCCGGGGCGCCCAGCGTCCGGCGTTGACGATCGTCGCCCCGGAGACCAAGGCGCTGGAAGAGCTGGAGCCGTTGTCCGCGCTCGCGTTGCGCCGGTTCATCACGACCTACGCCACCATCGAGCGGCTGCCGCTGGCGATCGCGACCAACGGTTTCAGCCGCATCTACCTTCGCGGCGATCGGGCGGCGGCGCTGGGCATGCTGCGCGCGATGCTGGCCCAGCTCGTCACCCTGCACCCGCCGGACGACCTGCGGGTGGCGGTCTGCGCCGAGGACGTCAGCCGCGTCGACTGGGAGTGGACCAAGTGGCTGCCGCACGCGCTGCACCCGGAGCGGACCGACGCCCTCGGCCCGCTCCGGCTGGTCGCGCCGACGATCCCGGCACTGGAGTCGATGCTGGAGGAGGAGCTGACGAAGCGACCCCGGTTCGACCCGGAGGTCGACACGCGGACGCCCGGCCCGCTCCTGGTCGTGGTCCTCGACGGCGGCGCGGTCGCCGGGTCGAGCCATCTGATGACCGGCGGTGGCGTCGAGGGGGTCACCGTCGTCGACCTCAGCTCGCCGCCGCCGCGCGTACTGGACCGCACGGCGGTCGTGCTGGACGTCGACGCCGCCGGTGACCTCATCAGCGAGACCGTCGACGGCATCGTGCACCTGGGGCGCGCGGACTCCCTCGGCCTGGTCGCCGCCGAAGGGCTGGCCCGGCAGTTGGCGCCGCTGCGGCTCAGCGCCGGCCTGCACGGCGACGCACCGATGACCACCGAACTGGGCCTGGCCGAGCTGCTGGAACTGGACGACCCGTACCTGCTGGATCCGGACGACACCTGGGTGCCCCGGCCGCACCGCGACCGGCTGCGGGTCAGGTTCGGCATCCAGGCCGACGGCACCCCGATCGAGATCGACCTGAAGGAGTCGGCCCAGGACGGGATGGGCCCGCACGGCCTGCTGATCGGGGCGACCGGCTCCGGCAAGTCGGAGCTGCTGCGTACGCTGGTGCTGGCGCTGGCCGTCACCCACCCGCCGAACGCCTTGAACTTCGCCCTGATCGACTTCAAGGGCGGCGCGACGTTCACCCGGCTGGACTCGTTGCCGCACACCAGCGCGGTCATCACCAACCTCGCCGACGAACTGCACCTCGTCGACCGGATGACCGACGCGATCAACGGCGAACTGATCCGCCGGCAGGAATTGCTGCGGGCCGCCGGGCACTTCTCCTCACTGCGGGACTACGAGAAGGCCCGGGCCGCCGGAGCCCCGCTGCCCGAGGTGCCGACCCTGCTGGTGATCTGCGACGAGTTCTCCGAACTGCTGTCGGCCAAGCCCGACTTCATCGACATGTTCGTCCAGATCGGACGGGTCGGCCGGTCGCTGGGCGTACACCTGCTGCTCGCCTCGCAGCGGCTCGACGAGGGGCGGCTGCGCGGTTTGGAGACGCACCTGTCGTATCGGATCGGGCTGCGGACGTTCTCCGAGATGGAGAGCCGGGCCGTCCTCGGGGTGACCGATGCCTTCCAGCTGCCCCGCGCGCCCGGCCACGGCTTCCTCAAGGTCGGCACCGAGCAGATGATCCGCTTCCGGTCGGCGTACGTGTCCGGGGTGCGGCAGCGCCCCACCGGCCTGCCGGCCCCCGCCGCCGCCACCGAATGGCTGTCGCTGCGGGAGTACACGACCTCCTACGTGGCCGCCGACCTCGCGATCGACGAGACTCCTGAGCCGGCCGACGAGGACACCGCGGTCGGCGAGACCCTGTTGGACGTGCTCGTCGACCGGCTGGCCGGGCGCGGCGCACCGGCGCATCAGGTGTGGCTGCCGCCGCTGTCGGACCCGCCGAGCCTGGACGAGCTGCTCCCCGGGCTGGCCGCCGACCCGGTACGCGGCCTGACGGTTCCCGGCGCCCGGCCGCTGCGTGCCGTGCTCGGCCTGGTGGACCGCCCGTTCGAGCAGCGCCGCGATCCACTGGACCTGGACCTGTCGGGCGCGGCCGGGCACATGCTCGTGATCGGCGCCCCGCAGACCGGCAAGAGCACCGTGCTGCGGACGCTGATCGCCAGTCTCGCGCTCACCCACACCCCCCGCGAGGTGCAGTTCTACGCCCTGGACTTCGGCGGTGGCACGCTGGCCTCCATCGCGGGCCTGCCGCACGTCGGCGGGGTCTACGGCCGGCTCGACACCGGGGCTGTCCGGCGTACCGTCGCCGAGGTCGCCACCCTGCTCGCCCAGCGGGAGGCGCTCTTCGCCGAGCACGGCATCGACGGCATCGCGACCTACCGCCGGCTGCGGGCCGAAGGACGATTCGCCGACAGCCCGCACGGCGACGTGTTCCTCGTGATCGACGGCTGGCAGACCCTGCGCGGCGACTTCGAGGACATGGAGGAGATCGTCGCCGACATCGCCGCCCGCGGCCTGTCCTACGGCATCCATCTCGCGGCCAGCTGCACCCGCTCGTTCGATCTGCGGATGAACGTCCGGGACCTGTTCGCCAGCCGGGTCGAACTCAAGATCGGCGACCCGATCGACTCGTTCATCGACCGGCGGGCCGCGATGAGCGTACCGGCGGGGGCGCCGGGCCGGGGCATCTCGATGAGCGGACACCAGATCCTGGCCGCCGTGCCCCGGATCGACGGCAGAACCGGCGTGGACGACCTCGCCGACGGCGTACGCGGCATGGTCGAGGCTGTCGCGGCGGCGTGGCCGGGCCAGCCTGCCCCGTCGGTTCGCCTCCTGCCGGGCATGCACCCGCACGACGAGCTGCCGCCGACCGACGAACTCACCGGTGCCGAGGCGGGGCTGGCGGTGGGCGTACACGAGAAGGATCTGTCCCCGATGCGGCTGGACTTCGCCGCCGACCCGCACTTCTTCCTCCTCGCCGACACCCAGTGCGGCAAGACGTCGTTCCTGCGGCTGCTGGCTCGCCGCATCACCCAGGCCTACCAGCCGGACGAGGCCAGGATCGTCCTGCTCGACTACCGCCGCAGCCTGCTCGGCGAGGTCGGCCCGGAACATCTGCTCGGCTACGGCACCAACGACGAGCACAGCCGGGGCCTGCTCGCCGAAGTGGCGGCCGCGATGTCCAAGCGCCTGCCGGGCGCGGACGTCACGCCGGAGCAGTTGCGGGCCCGCAACTGGTGGCGTGGGCCGGAGATCTTCGTGCTGGTCGACGACTACGACATGGTGGCGACCCATCAGAACCATCCGCTGATGCCGTTGCTGCCCCTGGCCGCGCAGGCCGGCGACATCGGGCTGCACGTGATCCTGACCCGGCGTACGGGCGGCGCGGGCCGGGGACTGTTCGAGCCCTTCCTGGCGCGGCTGCGCGAGGTCGGCACGCCCGGCTTGATGATGTCCGGCGACCGGGACGAAGGCCCGCTGCTTGGCGGCATGCGGGCGCGGGTGCTGCCCCCCGGCCGGGGCTGGCTGGTGGACCGGCGCGGCCACAAGGGACTCGTCCAGCTCGGCTGGCTGCCGCCCAAGGAGTGAGCCATGGCCGGAACCTGCCGCCTGCCGCACCCGGTCCGGCTGGACTGCTTGGCTGTCGAATACGTCCACAAGGGAGGGAGCATGGCGAAGGAGTTCACCGACGGCAAGCCGGAGAAGATGCGGGAGGCGGCCGGCCGGCTCACCGCACCCTCCTACGGCGACGACCTCGTCCGTCACCCGACCCACGCCTGCGAAGGCGGCATGCCCGACTGCACCGGCCTGTTCGGCTGCGATGTGGACAGCACGAAGAAGGTTCAGGAGCTCATCACCCAGGTACGCCAGGGCTTCGCCGGCTTCCAGGCGATGATCACCGACTGCGCGGACCTCTACGCCAACGCGGCCGGGATGAGCCGGGACGAACTGAACACCATCGTCAACCGTCCCCCCGCCGACGGGCTGCCCGACCGCGAGCCCCGGTTCGACGCGCCAGCGGGAGTCACGCCATGACCTTCGACTACAAGGCGTGGACGATCGACCAGCACCTGGCGGCGGTCAAGGCGGAACTCGGTCACCGCGAGCAGCTTCAGCAGGCGCTGAGCATGTGGCAGGGGTTCTCGACCTGGCTCGGCCTGGCGCAGGCCGAAATCGAGAATCGGCGCAAGCCGGTGGGCGACGGCTGGACCGACGGCGCGCATACCGAGGTCGACGGCCGGCTGGTTCGATCCCGCGACGCGCTGGGGGCCTGGGTCACGCACATCAAGGACTCGGGCGTCGTGCAGCAGCTCACCGATCTGCCGAACCTGATCAGCACGACGTACAGCAAGGTCGAGTTCGCGAAACAGCGACGTGACTGGGCGCTGCGCGGCTACCGGTACACCGACGTGCTGTCCGCCAGCTCCAGGCCCGATCCCCACGTCAGCAAACTGAGCACTCCCCAGATGACCGAGGAACTGGTCACCGCGACAGCGGACTCGGTTCGAGCCATGAACGAGCTGGGGCAGGCGTACGCCAACACGGCGAACGCGATGACGCTGGCGGTCGGCGGCTTGCTCTGGCCGGGGCCCCGCGCGGGGGAGTCGGAGACGACGCTCGGTCCCGGCGGAGGCATAAGTCCGGATGCCGGCTCGGCGAACAGCCCGACCGGTACGCCTGACCCTACGACACTGGACGCCCCAGCGGAGACTCCGGACCCGGCGACGACGACGCCGGAGAAGACGCCGACCGAGTCGACCGACCCGACCAAAGACGCGTCCGACGTCGTGAGCGCGCTGAGCGACCTCGCCGAGGCCCTGACCGGGAGCGGCACCACACCCGATCCGGTGACCAGCCCGCTGACGCCGACGGACCTGGGCGACGTGATCAACCCGGACACCGTGCCCGGCGTCGCCTCGGGGCTGCCGGGCCTGGCCGGCGCCGGGTCGGCCGTGGGCAGCGGCGTCGTGGCGGACGCGGTGGCGCGGGGAGCGGTCCCCACGACCGGCGCCGGGCCCACCGTCACACCGCTGCCGACCGGACTGTCCACTGCCACCGCCGCGACCGGCGGGTATCCGCCGATGTATCCGCCGCACGCGGCGGCCGCAGCCGCGAAGCAATCGGGTGGGATCAAGCCGGGCACGAGCGAGCAGCCCGTGTCCGGCCGCCCCCGGGACCGCCGAGCCGCCGCAGCGCCCGGAGCCGCCGGCGTGCCCGGCGTGGCCCTGCGGGGCCGGCGCAGCGGCGCGACCAAGCCCGCCCCGGCCGCCCAGCGGCGGTGGGACGCCGAGGACGACACCATCCGCCTCCTCGACGAGGAGATGTGGCAGGTCGATCAGCACGACGACGTGACCGAAGGCCGGACCCCGAGAAGAGGCAGCTGATGTACGAAGTCCACGGCGACCCCACCGCGATGGCGGCGTTCTCCAAGCAGCTCACCGTCCCGCCGATCCCAGACTCGATGAGCCGGGCGAGCGTACCGCCGAATCTGACCGGGCTGATCGAGGGCATCGCGATGTCCCTCCTGGACAAAGCCGCCACCGTCGCCGCGGCCGCGTACCTGACCCAGGTGACCGACGAACTGCTGACCTACACCGCGAAGGTCAACACGATCGCGGTGACCTACTCGGCCGCCGAGGTGTCGAGCGCGGCCAAACTCGTCGCCGCGACGGCGAAGCTCGGCACGGCGGGCGTGAGCATGGCCCAGTCGCTGAGCGGCTCGACCTCGGCGGACAGCGCAGACAAGGACGACAAGGACGACAAGGACGAGTCCGCGGCGAAGACGGACGCCGCCCACTCCACCGACCCGCAGCAGCAAGCCTGAGGAGCGCACCGTGGTCCCGTACAACTTCTTGCCGATCGAGACCCACCTCGCCATGGTGACCGCGCAGAACGCCAACGTCGGCGCCCTCACCGACGCCGCCCGGATGTGGACCCAGGTCCGCGAATGGATCGCGGCCGCCGAGGTGGAGTTGCACGTACGCGCGGCCGACCTGTTGCCGCACTGGCCGGACGAGGCCGGTCGGGAACTCGAACGCGAGACTCAGCGGACCCTGGCCGAGCTGAAGATGTGGGGCGAGCGGATCGACGCGTCCCAGGTCGTCGCCGGTCTCGGTACGCTCGCCGCCGCGGTCCCCGCCAGCTTCCAGATCGTGTCCGGCCTGCATCAGAGCTATCTGGCGGCGCTGTCGAACCCGTTGACCGCCTGGGCTGCCCTGGGGTTCCAGCAGGCCTCCGGCGCTGAGATGACCGCGCTGGGCGGCCTGTTCGACACGACCATGCTCCAGGTCTGCTCCGCCGCCGGAATCCGGACGCCGACCGTCAGCATCGGACCGGCCAGCGAGGGCAACTCCACCGACGACGTCGTCACCGCGGTCGAATCCGTGACGAGCGCCGTGACCAGTCTGCAGGGCCTCGTCTCCGCAGCCGGCGTCTCCGCGAACCTGTCGGACCTCTCCGGGCTCACCGGCGACGGGCTGTCCCTGTCCGGTGCCGACCTCATCCCCAACCTGCCCGGCGGTTCGCTGCCCGGCGTCGACTCCGCGCCCACGGTGTCCGTGCCCGGTGGTTCCCTCGGCGCCGCCGTCGGTACGCCCACCCTGCCGGCCGCCGTACGAACGCTGGCCGGCCGACGAGCCGTCGGCGTCGGCCCGGAACTCAGCGTCGCGGCCACCGCGGCCGGAGCTTCGGCGTCGGCGGCTGGAATGACGCCGCCCATGGTCCCGCCGGGTGCGGCCAGGGCCACCGATGGCACCCTGCGCCCGGTCTCGGCCGCCTCGCCGACCGGCCGGGCCCGCCGAGGCGAGCAGCCGGTCGACGGGACTGGCGGCGTACCGCCGGAGCTGCGCGGTCGGTCCGGCAGCGGCGACCAGTCCTTCGGCACCGCCAAGGCCAGGAGCTCCCGAGATCCGCAAGCTGCCTACGACGCCCACGGGGTCTGAATGATCGAACCGTGGCGTACCCTGCCGCGATGGACACCGCTGAGCAGATCCTCGCCCAGCTCGACGACGCAGCGCGGGAGTACCAGTTCGCCGACCCGGAGCACCCGTACGCGTATGCCATCGACGCGCGCATGCACGTGTTTCGCGACGACGCCAGGTGGGCATTGCTCGTCGAGCTGGTCGGGTACAACCCCCGGGCCGGGAACGTCGTCGATGTCGTGCATGCCTACGGCAACTGTCTCACTCGTGGCCGAAGCGGGTACGAGAACGATGACTTCCTGACTCGGATAGACAACATGGACGAGATCGAGGACATCGACAATCCGGAGTATCTGCGGACGGATGGCGGGCCGATCCAGATCCGGGGCCGGCGCATTACGGTCGACGCTGCCGCCGGGGACTCGCTGGAAGACGTCTTCCGCCTGCTGGTGCCCGATCACCGCGATCTCCTGCTGGCCGACGAACTCGAGCTGCGCCGCCGAATACCGGCGGAACTGGTCCGACTATTGGTCCTCGAGGAGTGGTGGCATCGTCGGCCCGAGCGCCACGACGAGCTGCCCAGCGAGACCGAGACCTTCCGGCAGCTCGCCGTCGTGCTGGCGACGGGTGATGTGACGGCGTACCGGCCGTCGAAAGCCCCGAACACGCACTGGTCGAACTGGCCGGAATCAGGTTCGCTGTAGGCCGGCTGCGACCCGTGCAGGCGACCGGGGCGGCGAGTGTGGCACCCGCCGCCCGTACCAAGGCATCTTCTATCCGGCCGTGACCGACGCGGTGTCGAGTGTGGACTCAGTGGGGTCCCAGCCGACCGGCAGCGGCGGCGCCGGTTCCACTGAGCTGGTGACCTCGACCGGCAGCCGGGAGGCGGCCGACGACGCGATGGCCACCATGATGTCCAGGACGTGGTACGCGAGGTCGCCGCTCGCGCGTTCGGGTATGCCGGCCCGGATGGCGCGGGCGAGTTCGAGTACGCCGATGCCACGGGTGTGTTCGGCCGGTCCGGCGTCGATCTCGGTCGGCGTGTTCGGGTCGTCGGTCCACAGTGACGTGGTTCCGCTGAAGCTGTTCGGATCGGGCATGGTGATCGTGCCCTGGGTCCCGGTGATCTCCAGCGTCGGCCGGTTGGACCGGGCTGCTTGGAAGCTGAAGACGACCTGGCCGATGCCGCCGTCGCGGAACTCCAGCAACGCCGCGTGATAGGTGGGCACGAGCACGGGGAACTCGACGCCCTTGCGGGGCCCGGACCCGATGGTCCGCGTCGTACGCGCAGTCGAGGCTGCCGCGCTCACCCGCATGACCGGTCCCATGAGCTGGACGAGCGTCGTGAGGTAGTAGGGGCCCATGTCGAACAGGGGCCCGGCGCCGGGGGCGAAGAGGAACTCGGGGTTCGGGTGCCACGACTCCGGCCCGACCGCCAGGAACTGCGCGTTCGCCGTGACCGGCTGCCCGATCGTTCCGTCGGCGACGATGCGGGCGGCCGTTTGCAGGCCGGCGCCCAGGACGGTGTCCGGTGCGCTGGCGGTACGCAGCCCGCGTTGTTGGGCGGCGGCCAACAGTTGGCCGCCGCCGGTCAGGTCGAGCGCGAAGGGCTTCTCGGCGAACAGATGCCGTCCGCTCTCCAGGACCTGCAGCCCGATCTCGACGTGGGCGGCGGGCACGGTGAGGTTGACGACGAGTTCGATCGCCGGATCGTGGAGCAGTTCGCCGACGGACCCCGAGCGCGCCACTCCGTGCCTGGCGGCCTGGGCGTGAGCCCGGTCGACGTCGAGGTCGGCGACGAAGCGTACGTCGAGGTCGGGGAATCGGGTCAGGTTGTGCAGGTACTGCTCGCTGATCACGCCGGCGCCGATGACGCCGACACCGACTCGGCCGCTGCCGTTCACGCTTCCTCCGTCTGTGCGTCGGCCGGGGGTTCAGTCTGGGTGCGTACCCAGGCCGCGCCTTCGGCGAGTGCGGCGAAGACGTCGCCGGCGTACGCGTCGAATTCGAGCACCCGGGTCGCACCGGGCACGGCGGCGAGGACGCCCGCGAGGTCGACTCGTCCGGTGCCGGCCGGCACCTGCGACGCGGGATCCTGCTCGATCGGGCCGTCCTTGACGTGCAAGTGCCGAATCTGGCCGGCCAGCCCGGTGGCGAGCGCCGTGACGTCCGCGCCGCCGACGGCGGCCCAGTAGACGTCGAGTTCGAGGACGACCGGCGGGTGCAGCATCCCCGCCAGTTGTTCCAGTGCGGTGGTGCCGGCGAGACGGGCGAACTCCCACCAATGGTTGTGGTATCCGATGGTCAGCCCGTGAGAACTCGCCCGCTCGGCGCAGTTGTTGAGGCCGTCCGCGATGGTCGCCACGCCACGAAGATCCTGCCAGCCTTCGCGTACGGTCGGCTCGATCACGGTGGTGACGCCCAGCCGGGCCGCCGCGTCGAAGACGGCTGGCAGATCCGGCGCGGTCAGCAGCGACGCGTGCCCGGTCCGGGCCCGCAGACCGGTGGTACGCAAGGGTTCTTCGAGTCGTGGTGCCCATTCGACGAGGTCGAACGGCTCGACCTCGTCGAAGCCGGCCGCGGCCAGGCGTTCGAGGGTGGCCGCCGGATCCTTCCGCAGACTGTCTCGCACCGAGTACAGCTGCACGGACAGGGCGCTCACTTGAGCCCCGAGAAGCCGATGCCGCGGACGATGTGCCGCTGGAACAGCAGGAAGACCACGATCGGCGGGACGCTCGCGATGAGCAGCCCGGCGACGAGGTACGCGGGGTCGGTGTTCTGCGCGAGCCGGGGCAGCGCGACCGCCAGCGGCTGCGTTTCGGGGTCCGACAGCGCGATGAGGGGCCAGAGGAAGTCTTTCCACGCGGTCATGATCGACAACAGGGAGATCACCGCCAATACGGGACGGGACATGGGCAGCACGATGCGGCGGAAGATGGTGAACCAGCCCGCGCCGTCGACCTGCGCGGCTTCGAAGATTTCGGCGGGGATGGCTTGGAAGAACTGCTTCGCCAGCAGGATGTTGAAGGCGTGCGCGCCGGCGGGCAGCCAGATCGCCCAGGGCGTGTCGGCGATCGAGACGCCGAGCCCGGGCAGATCGAGCACGGTCATGTAGAGGGCGACGAGGGTGACGGTTCCGGGTACGAACAGCGTCGCGAGCAACGCCGCGTAGACGTAGCGCCCGTACCAGGGCCGGATGACGGCGAGCGCGAAGCCGGCCGTGGTCGCCACGATCAGCTGCACCAGCCACGATCCGGCGACGAGCCAGAGGGTGTTGAGGAGATAGTGGTCGATGCCCAGCAGGTTCCACGCGTCTGAGATGTTCGACCACTTGGCCGGTTCGGGCCAGACGGCGAGCGGGCGCTGGACCAGGTCGGTCGTCGTCGACGCGGCGGCCCGGATCATCCAGACCAGCGGCACGGCGCCGAACAGCAGCAGGCCGAGGAACAGGACGGTGTGCATCCCGCGCCAGCCGGCCCGGGTCGCGGGCCGGCTCCAGTCTCGTTCGGACAGAATGCGGCGCGGCGGCGCCGGGGCCGCGCGCCGGGCACGGCCGAGGGCAGGGGCGGTCACGACGTGCTCCAGGCTCGGGTGAGGCGCAGATACGCGGCGGACACGACGACCAAGGCCACTGCGAGAAGTACGCTGAGAGCCGTGGCGACGCCATAGTCGCCGAACAGGAACGCGTACCGGTAGATCATCAGCAGGACGGTCACGGTGGCGTTCGCCGGCCCACCGTCGGTCATGACGTAGGGCTCGGTGAAGACCTGGAGCGCGCCGATGATCTGAAGCAGCAACAGCACCAGGATGACGCCGCGCAGTTGCGGCAGCGTCACATGCCAGACGCGCCGCCACACGGAGGCCCCGTCGAGTTCGGCGGCGTCGTAGAGTTCCGTGCTGACGCCGGTCAGCGCCGCGAGGTAGACGAGGATCGCGGTGCCGGAGCCGGACCAGGTCGCCACGATCACCAGGCTCGGCATGGCGAGGTCGGGCGACTGCAACCAGGGATAAGGCCCGAGACCGACGAGGTCGAGCACGGCGTTGACCACGCCCTCCTCGCCCGGATTGAAGAAGGTCTTCCAGAGCAGCACCGAGACCACCGGCGGGATCACCACTGGCAGGTAGGCCAGCGTGCGGGCGAGAGCGCCGCCGCGGCGCAGCTCGGACATGAGCACGGCCACGGCCAGCGGCAGCGGCAGCCCGATCACGAGCGACAGGGCCGCGAACCACAGCGTGTTGAGCACGGCCTGCGGCAGCAGCGGATCGGCGAACAGCTCCTGGAAGTTCTGCCAGCCGACCCACTCGGGGGCGTCGACCAGGTTCGTCTGCTGGAAGGCGAGCACGACGCTGCGGCCGATCGGCCACCAGGCGAAGTATCCGAACAGGAAGATCGCCGGCAGCAGGAAGGCCAGCGCGCTCCAGGCCGACCGGCGGGCGGCCGACGCCCGGCGGCTGGCAGTGCCGCCGGGCGTCGTACGTGCCGTCACCGGTACGCGGGTGGGAACGGATGTCACCGCTGCGCCTGAGTCAGGATCGTGTTGACGCGCTTCTCGGCGTCGGACAGCAGCGCGTTGATGTCGGCGTTCTTGTCGGTGAGCACCTTCTGCACCAGCGGATCCAGTGCGGCGTAGATCTCCTGGGAGGACACCGCCGGTTCGGGCACGTAGGTGAACCGGTTCAAGGAGTCGACGTAGGACGCGAAGTTCTTGACGGGCACGTTCACGTACGCCGAGATCGCCGTCTGCACCTTCTGGTACCGCTCCTGGCTGAAGATCGGCAACACCGGTACGCCGACCGGCAAGCCGTCCGCGGCGGACGCCTTGGCGTACTTGGCGGCGACGTCGGGATCGTAGTTGGGTCGCAGCGCCCGGAACTCGATCCACTTCACGGCGGCGGCCCGTTGTGCGGCGGATGCCTTGGCGCTGACCATGAGCACGGTCGCACCGGCGAGCGTCGCGTTCGCGCCGCCCTGCGGCATGGCCGCCGCGCCGTACTTGGCGGGGTCTCCGCCGGCGGCGACGTAGTTCGGGTAGAGGTCCGGCGGTGCGGAGACCCACATGCCGACGTTGCCGGCGGTGAACTGCGCGAGCAGGTCCTCCTGCTTGCCGAGCATGTTGTCGCCGAGGGAGTCGTCCTGCCACCGGACCTGCTTCCACCATTGCAGGACCTTGCGGGTCGGCTCGTCGTTGAACGACGCCACGTACTTGCCGTCGGCGCCCTGCTTGATCATCGTGCCGCCGTTGGTGTACGTGTACCCGGTGAGGTGCCAGCCGCCGCTGTTGTTGGTGGAGATCTCGCCGAACCCGGTCTTGCCGGTCTTCTCGCTGATCTGCTTGGCGGCCGTCCGGACCTCGTCCCAGGTCGTCGGCGGGTGGTCGGGGTCGAGCCCGGCCTTGGTGAACAGTTCGCGGTTGTAGACGAGGCCGAACGCGTAGCTCTTCTCCGGCAGCCCGTACACGGCCTTGTCGCGGACGAGGAAGTCCATGACCCGCGGGTTCAGCTCGGCGAAGCTGGCCAGCTTGGACGCCTCGGCGGTGATGTCGGCGACCTGCTTGCGCTCGATCAGCGACGGCGGCTCGGTCAGGGGCACCCGGATGACGGCGGGCGCGTTGCCGCCGGCCAGCCGGGCGGCGAAGGTCTTCGCGTCCCACGGGACGTCGCTGCCGACGACGTCGATGGTCGGGTTGGCCGCCTCGAACTCCGCCACCTGCTGCTGGAACAGGGCGAGCGCGGCCTTGTTGGTGGCGGCCGGTTGGCCCATGACGGTGATGGTGACCTTGTCGGTGCCCGCGTCCTTGTCGGAACAGGCGGCGAGGGTGGCGGCGACGGCGAGGGCTGCCGTCGCGGCGGCCAGAGGCCTATGGCGCGATCTCAGCATGTTGGCTCCTCGGGATCGGCTGCGTTGTGCAGCGCGACGGGTGGGCCACGACCGTGGACGTCTCGGGCCGGCGGACGGGCCGCCACGGCGTGTGACGCCCCCATGATTAAAGAAACAGTCCAGAAACGCAAGACCATGTGTCGATAGGTTTTCATTTCGTTCTGATAGTTGCGATAAGTTGATCAGGTGTGGTCGAATCGCCGCATGAGTTCCAGCGACGACCACGCCGGCATCGCCCGGCTGGCCCCCGCTTCCCGGCCACGGACCCTCGTCGTCATGGGAGAACGACACTTCCGCGACATGTTCGACGCCCCGCGCCTGCATCGGCTGCGCCACCTCTGCGACGTACGCGGGCCGCTGCCTGCCGACTCGTTCCGCGATGGGCGAGTCCGAGCCGAGCTCGGCGAGGTCGAGGTGCTCCTGACCGGATGGGGCTGTCCGCCGCTCGACGACGAGGTCCTGGCCGCCGCACCCCGCCTGCGCGCCGTCTTCCACGCGGCCGGGTCGGTGAAGGCGAACATCCCGCCGTCCGCCTGGCGGCGAGGACTGGTCGTCACCTCGGCGGCGGCGGCCAACGCGAAGCCGGTCGCCGAGTTCACCCTGGCCAGCATCCTGCTCGAAGGCAGACGGACCTGGCGGTACGTGGAGGGGTACCGGCGCCACCGCGACGGTGACAGCGCGTGGCGTGACCTCGTTCCGCCGACGCTGAACCACGGCGCCGTGGTCGGACTCGTCGGGCTGTCGCGGGTGGGCCGCCGGGTGGCCGAGCTGCTCCGGCCGTTCGACTTCACCGTGCTCGCGGCAGACCCCATTGTGGACCGTGACCAGGCGGCGCGGCTCGGCGTGAGGCTGGCCGACCTCGACGACCTCCTGCGCTCGTCGGACATCGTCAGCCTGCACGCCCCGGAACTTCCCGAGACGCGTCATCTGCTCGACCGTCGCCGGCTCGCGTTGCTCAAGAAGGACGCCGTGCTCATCAACACCGCACGCGGCGCGCTGATCGACACCGCGGCCCTCATCGACGCTTGTCGTGCCGGGCACATCCGGGCCATCCTCGACGTCACCGAGGACGAACCCCTGCCGGCCGAGTCGCCGCTGTATGAGCTGCCGTCGGTTCAGCTCACTCCGCATATCGCGGGATCGATGCACGGGGAGACGCGCCGGTTGGCCGACTCGGCGCTCGATGAGCTGGAGCGATTCCTCGACAGCCGGCCGCTGGAGCACCAGGTCGAAGCCGCCGGCCTCAGCACCCTCGCCTGAGCGGGGCCACGGCCGGTGCAAGAAGGCACGAGACCGTAAGAGTTCGAAACCGCCGCGGTCTCTAATATTAGTGCCGGACTCATCGCTGTCAGCTACGGAAGATCGTCACGGAAGGACTCGCCATGCTCGCCGCGGAACGACGTGCACACATCCTCGCGCGTGCCCGGGAGGATGGGTCGGTCAAGGTCACCCGGCTCGTCGCCGAGCTGGGCGTCTCCCATGTGACGATCCGCCGGGACCTCGACGCCCTCGTGGACGAACGCGTGCTCGACAAGGTACGCGGCGGCGCGATGCTGCGCGTACGCCCGGACTCGGCCGGCGCGTCGTCGCAGCCGTCGTTCGGTGGCACGATCGGCCTCATCGTCCCGACGTCGTACTACTACCGGCACATCGCTGCCGGCGTCTCGGCGGCGGTACGCCAGCGCGGCGGCGAGATGCAGCTGGTCGTGTCGGAGTACAGCCTCGACCGGGAACTGCATCTGCTCGGCGAGTTCGTCCGCGACGGCGTCGGCGGCGTGCTGTACGCGCCGTCGATCCAGCTGGACGACGACGACCGGCAGTTGCGGGAGCGCCTCGAATCGGCCGGCGTCCCGATCGTGCTGGTGGAGCGTACGCTGCCGGCCGGTGGGCTCGGCGGGCCGTCGACTGTCCGCACCGCGCACGAGCGGGGCGCGATCGGCGCGGTACGCCATCTGGTCGGGCTCGGGCATCGCCGGATCGCCATGATCAGCCGTGGTCGCACCCAGACCGCCGACCTCGTCCGAGCCGGGTGGCGGCGGGCGATCGGGCAGGCCGGGCTGGAGAAGGAAGCGATCCTGCTCGGGGCGGACGTCCTCGGCGGGGAGCCGACCTGGAAGCCCGACGGCGTCGAGCTGGTGCTCGACCGGCTGCGGCAGCACGGCGCGACGGCGCTGTTCTGTCATGGCGACGAGAACTCGCTGCTCACTCTGGTGCATCGGGCGCGGAGCACCGGTCTCAGCGTTCCCGGCGACCTGTCGATCGTCGCGTACGACGACGAGATCTCCGTCTTCGCCGACCCGCCGCTGTCGGCGGTCGCGCCGGACCGGGAGACGGTCGGCTCGCTCGCGACGCGGTTGCTGCTCGACAGCATCGAGCGCGGTGACGAGCCGTCGGCCCCGCTGCACATGGAGGTCGAGCCCCGGCTCGTGGTCCGCTCGTCGACGGCGAGCCCGGCGCGCTGAGACGCCGTGCCCTGCCCGGCCGAAGCCGGAAGCCGGCGGGGTAACCGAAAGTTTCATTTCGGAAAGGTTTCGACAGTCGAGTTTCGAAACCTTGTGTTAATGTGAGATCGGGTGTGACACTGATCCAACCTGGGCGATGGCGTCCGGGTGGGGAGGATGTCATGTTCGAGACATTCCGGATCCGAGGATGGGCGTTCGCCGCAGCGGTCGCGGCCGCCATCCCACTCACCGTCGCAGTGACCGGGGCTCCCGCCGCCGCGGCCACCGTGCTCGAAGTAGCTGTGAGCCAGGCGGGCTACAGCTCCAACGCGTACAAGGTCGGCTATGCGGTCGCCGACGCGAAGCTGCCGGTCGCGACGACCTGCCAGATCGTCCAAGGCTCGACGGTCGTCGTGCCGAGCTGCGTACTGCTCGACCGGGGCGTGACCTGGGGGAACCACGTGTACGTCGTGGAGTTCGCCGGGCTGACGACCGCCGGCGGGGACTACGCGCTGGTGGTGGGCGGCGTCGCGTCACCCCGGTTCGCGATCATGGCCGACGTCTGGACGAGCTACCTCGACGAGATGACGGCGTTCTACCGGATCCAGCGATCCGGCGTGGCCACCGCCGACGTGTATCCGACCGGATACAGCGACATCGCGCCGAGCCCGGAGATCTTCCACGCGGCCGGGCACCTCGACGACGCCGCGTCCGCCGACGGCACCACGCACTACGCGCTCACCGGCGGGTGGTACGACGCGGGTGACTACGGCAAGTACGCCGGCAACCAGTGGGTGGGCGGCTCGATCGCCATCAGCTACCTGCGCCACGCGGCAGCGCCCGCCGTCGCGTTCGACAACGACGGCAACGGCGTACCCGATCTGATCGACGAGGCCCGGTTCGGCAGCGAATACCTGCTGCGGTTCGCTGACGCGTTCGGCGGCGCCATGTACGACATCAAGGGCAGCGGCGGGTTCACCCACCCGGAGACCCAGACCGACGGAGTCATCGGCACCGCCGACGACCGCCGGATCTCCGGGCTCGGCGTCGGCGGCTCGGCCAAGGCCGCGGGCACCCTGGCCGCGACCGCCCGGGCGATCGAAACCGCGGTCACGCGCGGGCACATCGCCGCCGCCCAGGTCGCGGCGTACCAAGCCTTCGCCGCCCAGTGCGAGCAGGCCGCCTTGGTGTACTACAACTACGCGGTCGCCCATCAGACCGACCCCATCGGCTCGTACTCCACCCGCGACGGCATCGCCAACTCGCTGCTGTTCGCCCAGGCGGAACTCGCCCTGCTGACCGGCGATCAGACGCTGCGCGACGCCGCCGAGACGACCATCGCCGCGACTGCCTTCAGCGTCCGGTCCTCGACCAACTACTGGGACATGGCACCCCTGTCGATGGCGGAGCTGTACCCGATCGCGACGGCGACGGGCAAGACCACCATCCAGCGCTTCCTGAAGAACCAGCTCGACTACATCCTCTCGTCCACCGACGACACTCCGTACGGCGTCATCAACCAGTTCAAGAACTTCGGCGTCAACGAACCGCACGCCTCCTACATGGCCGACGCGCTGCGCTACTACGAGCTGTTCGGCGACCAGCGGGCGCTCAAGGCCGTCCTGCGCGGGACGTACTGGCTGTTCGGCGCGAACCCGTGGAACATCAGCTGGGTCTCCGGCATCGGGCAGAACTCCGTCAAGTTCCTCCACACCCGGCTGGACGAGCAGGCGCAGAGCGAGACCGGCGACGGCGTCGTCCTCCCGGGAGCGCTGGTCAGCGGCCCCAACGCGAAGGACCCGCTCGACGCCCGCAGCGCGAGCCCATGGTACGAAGACCGACCCTTGTGGACCGACAGCGGTCAGCAGTGGCGGTACAACGAGTACTCGATCAGCATCCAGGCCGGTCTGCTGTACTCGATCGTCGGGCTGGCCGACATCAACGACGCGCCGACCACCGTCGGCACGCCGCCCACCACCATGTCGGTCACCTCCCCGCTCATCGGCGACTACGTCACCGGCAACGTCACGGTGTTCGCCCAGAGCGGGACCTCGCTGACCGACCACCGGATCGGTCCCGACTGGCAACCGATGACCAGCGCGGGCGGCGGCGTCTCCACTGCCGTGGTCGACGTCAGCGGCCTCCAGCCGTACACGACGACCCGGGTCGACGTCCGCGGCGTCCAGGCCAGCGGGGCGTACAGCTACGGGTCCACGCATTACACGATCGCCCCGCCCCTGCCGAGCCCCGAGACCCCGCTGCTCTACGACGGCTTCGGCGGCGACGGCGTGTTCGGCGCACAGGGATACACCTGGGTGAACTGGTGGAACAACAACGCCGGGGTCGGCTCGGCGAGCAAGGTCGTCTACGACGGGCGTACCGCGGGCCGGTTCGTGCAGAATCCCGCCACCGCGAACTCCCAGGCGAAGTTCCAGCCGTGGCACGACGTCGCGGACCTGTCCGGCTACCGCTACCTCACGGTGGTCATGCGGAGCCCGTCGCCCGGCAACCGGGTGCGGTTCCAGATGACCGACGCCGACTCCAGCCATCGCGTCTCGGGCGCTGCCCTGATCGCCGTCCCGGACGCGTGGACGACGTACCAGTTCGATCTGGACGCCTCCCCGGGGCTGGACCGCTCGGCCGCCAATCTGGAGCTGTGGCTCCAGCAGACGGCCGATGTGGACGGCGAACTGTACGTGGACTCGATCAGCTTCACCAACACTCCGTCCGGCACCGCGCCCACGCTGGGCGGGCTCGCGGTCTCCGCCGCCACCGGTTCGACCAGCACGACCTTCACCTTCTCCGCGCAGTACACCGACGTCGACGGCCAGCTGCCGTTCGCCGTGCAACTCGTCGTCGACGGAGTCGTGCGGTCGATGACCGCGGTCGATCCGCTCGACACCGACGTCACCGACGGCGCCGGCTACCAGCTGAGCCTCACCCTGCCCAAAGGCCCGCACACCTGGTACGTCCGCGCCGGCGACACGACCTCCTCGCCCACTGTGACCCCACAACAGACCGGCCCCACGGTTTCGTGACCACCCGAAGGAGCGAAGACATGGCCCCTCAATCCCCGTCCAGACCGCGGCGTTCGCGCCTCCGGCGAGCGGCTTTGGTCGCCGCGACGGCACTGATCGCCGTCAGCGGCCTCACCGCCCGCCCCGCGGCAGCCGACACCACACTGCCCACCCTCGCGTACGCCGGTGAGGTGACCGTCGCCGAAGAGTTGTCGTACAACCCGACCGGCGAGTTCATCTTCCCCAGCATCCTGCACGCCTCGGAGTACTTCGTCGCCCCGCTGGCCGAGTGGTACCTGTACTACGCGCCGCACGAGAGCCCTGGCGGCATCTCGCTCATGTACGCCGACTCCCTCGACGGCCCGTGGACCGAGTACGCCGCCAACCCGCTGATCGCCAACGTCTGGTCGCCGTATTACAGCGTCAACCACGTGTCGAGCCCGGACGCGATCTGGAACCAGGAAGCGGGCGAGCTGTTCCTCTACTACCACGGCGGCAACGACCAGACCCGGTACGCGACGTCCACCGACGGCATCACCTTCAGCTACGGCGGGACCGCCGTCGACAACGCCATGGGCGGCACGACGACCACCGAGACGTCCTACGCGCGCGTCTTCCGGCACCCCGATCCGGCGTCGGCGTACCACTACGGGATGTTCTACATGGAGAACACCACGGCCAACAGCCGCCGCATCCGGGTCGCCGAGTCGGTAGACGGGCGTACGTGGACGGTCCGGCCGACGCCGATCGTCACTCCCGGATCGCTGGACGCCGGGAACGTGTCGGCGGCGAACCTGTGGGAGTTCGACGGGCAGCTCTACATCGTGTACCACGCCTCGTCGAAGAAGATCTTCGCCCGCACGATCGACCCGACCCTGACGACGGTCGGCGCCCCGGTCGTGCTGTACCAGGCCAGCGGCGTCGGCGACGACGTCGGCCGGGTGGCCTCGCCCGAACTGGTCACCGACAACGGCACGCTGTACCTGTTCTACGAAGCGGGTGACCGGCTCAACGCCACCGTCGCGTACGCCAAGGCGACCCTCGCGCCGCCCGCGTACGCCCTCGACGTGGACGCCGTCGCGACCACCGGCTGCACCTCGGCGGGACTCGCCACGATCATCGTGTCGGCGACCAACGGCTCCACCGCGCCGACCGACGTACGCCTCACCACGTCGATCGGCGAACGCAAGGTCACCGGCCTCGCCGCGGGTGCGACGTTCGCGCCGACCTTCACCTCGACCGGAACGTCCCTGGCCGCCGGAACCGTCACCGTCAAGGCGTTCGCCCGCGTCGACGGCGTCGCGTACGAGGACACCTGGTCCGTTCCGTATGGCGGCATAAGCTGCTGAACTGCCACCGCCGGCACCGTCCTCGCCTCGGCCAGGGCGGTGCCGGCGTACCCGACGAGTCCCCGAGCAGGAGCCGACCGTGACCGTGCCCCCTGATCCAGCCTTCGCCCAGCCCTGGCCGGCGCCCGACGGCGTACGCATCACCGGGGTGCGGGCGATCGTCACCGCTCCGGAGGGCATCCCGCTCGTGGTGGTCCGCGTCGACACCTCCGACGACGGGCTGTTCGGGCTCGGCTGCGCCACGTTCACCCAGCGCTGGCGATCGGTCGTCGCCTTCGTGGAGGAGCACCTCGCCCGGCTGGTCGTCGGCCGCTACCCGGGCGACATCGAGGATCTGACGCGGCTCGCACGGTTCTCCGCGTACTGGCGGGACGGGCCGGTCGGCAACAACGCGATCTCCGGACTGGACCAGGCGCTCTGGGACATCGCCGGCAAACGGGCGGGCCGTCCCGTGCACGAACTCCTCGGCGGCAAGGTACGCGCCGCCGCCGACACCTACATCCACGCCGCCGGCCGCGACATCGACAGCGCGCTCGACGACGCCGAACGCTTCCTGGCCGCAGGCTGGCGGCACCTCCGGCTCCAGGTCTCGCAACCCGGGACGGGCGCCTACGGAGCGCCGCCGCTCGACCGTGACACGCTGCCCGGCGCCCCGTACGCCCGCGGCTGGAACGTCGGGCACTACCTGCGTGCCACTCCGCAGCTGTTCGCCGCCGCCCGGGAACGGCTAGGCGACGACGTCGAGCTGCTGCACGACGTGCACTCGCGGCTCACCCCGAAGCAAGCGGTCGTGCTGGCTCGGTCCCTCGAACCGTACCGGCTGTTCTTCCTCGAAGACGTCCTGCCGCCGGAGCACTGGGACGCGCTCCCCGGCGTGCGGGCGGCGTCACCCGTGCCGATCGCGGTCGGCGAGCTGGCCACGTCACTGAGCGATGCCACCCGGCTGGTGCTCGGTGGGGGAGTGGACCTGATCCGGTGCCACGTGTCGGCGATCGGCGGCCTGAGCCCGGCCCGCAAGCTCGCGGCGGCGGCCGAACTCGTCGGCGTGCGGACCGCGTGGCACGCGCCTGGCGACACCTCGCCCGTCGGAGCGGCGGCGAACGTGGCACTGGACGTCACCTCGGCCGCGTTCGGCATCCAGGAAGGCCACGTCTACTCCGACGCCGTGCACGAGGTGTTTCCGGGAACCCTGCGCATCGTCGACGGCTGGCTGAAGCCGAACGAGCAACCCGGCTGGGGCATCGACCTGGACGAGCAGGCCGCCGCCCGGTTCCCCGCCGGGCTGAGCGGCCACGACGCCTGGGCAGCCGGCGTACGCGGCCTCGACGGCGGCCTCATCGCACCCTGACGCCTTCGGCTGTCAGGCCGCGCGTACCTCGCTGTCCGGGGCGCCCAGCAGCCACATCGCCTCTCGGTGCAGCAGCCGCCGGCGCGAATCCGAGGCGTACGACTCGACGCCGTGGCCGAGTCCGTCGTAGATCGCCCGTGCGCCGCTACTGAGCCACGCGACCGGCTGGTCGACGCCGTCGTGGTGGGTCGTCAGCAGGATCTGCGACGTCTCGGCGACGTCCAGCTCGCAGTACTGCTCGTCGTCGGCCACCACCGGGCCGAGCCCGTCGACCACCGGATGAACGGCCCCAGCCGAATCAACACCCTCCAGCGGAACCCCCGCCGGGGTGAACGTCGCGACGCTCTGGGGCGGGTGCATCGAGTGTCCCGGGATCCACCGTCCACCCAGGATGGAACGCCAGCCCGGGTTGTCGGGGAAGGTGTTCGCCGCCTGGTGCAGGCCGAGAATCGCCCGGCCGCTGCGGGCGTACCGGTCGACGTCGGCATGGGCTTGCCGCCACTGCTCGTCGGTGCCGTCGAAGGCGGGATCGGTCCGGCCCCGGCCGCAGTTCACCACCAGGAGGTCGACCTCGTCCAACAAGGCGAACGCCGCCGCGAAGGTGCTGCGGATCCGGACCTCGACGCCGAGCGACTCCAGCTCGACGGCTACGGCGTACGAGGTCGCCGCATGGTCGTGCCAGGGGTCCTCATACCGGCCTCGCCCAGCGAGAACGAGAACGCGCTTGTCGTACCACATGCCAAACCTCACCAACCTTGCCGACGCAGGTACGCCGCGCACGCCGTGGTCCACGCCGCGGCCGGCTGGCCCTCGGCGAGTCCCAGGCCATGGGCGCCCTGCGGATAGACGTGCAATTCGAAATCTCGATGGTGCTCGGCGAGCGATCGCGCGAGCAGCAGGCTGTGGCGTACGTCCACGGAAGTGTCGTCGGACGTGTGCCACAGGAACATGGGCGGTCCGACGCGATAGGGCAGCGACAACTCGTCCAGCAGAGCGGAATCCGGGTGCGGGCCGAGAAGATGGCCGTTCGCCGGCAGATGCGGGTGGTCGGTCAGGCTGGTGATCGGGTACCCGAGGACGGCCAGGGCCGGATGGGGACTGGCGCGGTCGACGTCGTCGCCGACCGTCGGCGGCGGGGCCGCGCCGGTGGCGAGGAGTCCGGCCAGATGTCCGCCGGCCGAGAAGCCGAGTACGCCGACCCGCGCCGGATCGAGGTGGAACCGCCGGGCGTGATGGCGAACGAACCGGACCGCCCGAGCGGCGTCCAGCAGCGGAATCGGATACCGGTACGGGTCGACGCGATAGCGCAGGACGAAGGCGTGCACGCCGATTCCGGCGAGCCACCGAGCGACAGGGTCGCCTTCGCGCTCGGAGATGTGGGCGTATCGGCCGCCGGGGATGACGATCATCGCCGGACCGTCCGTCGTGTCCGCCGGGTACGCGGTCAGCGTCGGGGTGTGGCCGGGCCCGGTTCCGGAACTGCGCGGCGGATCTGTCCACAGCGGGTGGACTTCGGCTGACGCGAGGGTCATCGGCGTGCTCCCACCCCTTCGGATCTGCCGCCCGACGGTAACTTCACCGCGTTAACGTGTCAATCTTGACTCGACGCGGTGTTACCGTGTCCTGCCGAAGCCCCGCGAGCTGAGGAGGCCCGCCCTGAGCGAGCAGCCGGAACCGCTGCTGTACCAACAGATCAAGCAGGATCTGCTGGCAGCCGTCGCCCGGGGCGACTACCGCCTCGACCAGCCGTTCATCACCCAGCGCGAGGTGTGCGAGCGCTACGGGGTCAGCACCACCACCGCCGTACGCGCCCTCACCGACCTGGTCACCGACGGCGTCCTGCTCCGCCGGCGCGGCAAGGGAACCTATGTCGCACCTCAGCGAGAAGCCCCCCGAACAGAAGCCCTCCAACGAGAGGCTCCCCAGCGGGAGGTATCGCAAGGAGTCGCCTGCATCGTGCACGGGCTGCCCGGCCCGCACGTCTCCGGCATCGTGCAGGGCGTCGAGTCGGTGCTGTCCGAGCGCGGGTTCCGGATGTTCCTGGCCGACTCCGACGGGACCGCCGCCCGCGAAGCCCGCGCACTGCGCCAGGCGATCGAGACCGGGGCGGCCGGTGTCGTCCTCTATCCCGTCGACGGTGAGGCCAACACCGACCTGCTGGAGGAGGTACGCCGCAGCGGCATCCCGCTGGTGCTCGTCGACCGGTACCGCACGGATCTGGCCACCGACGCCGTGGTCACCGACGACTTCGGTCTCGGCCATCGGCTGACCGCCGAGTTGATCGGCCGTGGCCACCGCCGCATCGGCACACTGTGGAGCGAGACCCGCAGCACCAGCGTCCGGGATCGGCTCACCGGTCATCAGCAGGCGTTGCGCGAGCACGGGTTGCCGATCCTCCCGGAACTGACCACGTTGTCGAGCTACTTCCCAGCGCCGGAGACGGTCCGCCGAGCCGCGCTCGCTCGGCTGTTCGACGCCGCCGAACCGCCCACGGCCCTGTTGTGCGCCAACGCGTACGTGGTGGCTGCGGTAGCCGGGGATCTGCTGAGCCTGACCGGGCAACCGCGCGTCGAGCTCGCCAGCCTGGACGACGCCGGTCCCTACGACATCCTGCCGCTGACCTCGGTCGCCGCCGCGCTGCCGTCGCGGGTGATGGGGGAGCGGGCCGCCGAGCTGCTGCTGAAGCGCGTCGACACGGGTGACGCGTACGCCGATCCACAGCGGATCGTGCTCGCGGCCGAGATCCGGACGGCCGCCCGGCCGGTGGCCCAGCTTCAGATCTTGACACATTAACGTGTTAATCGCAGGATGACGGCGAGTCGCCTACCCGCCCGCCCTCGCGAGGAGCAGCCGTGCACGACCGCGAACGTCACACCGCCGCCCGGCTCGAACGTGTTCTGGCCCAACGGATCCGTCCGGCGCTCTATCCACTGCGGCGGCCGCTGGCCGTCACCGCGTGGCACGTGCCGGGCGAGCCGGTGACCGTCGACCACGCCTTCGCCGCCGACTACGAACCCTTCGACCCCGGTACGCCCTGGGGCCCACCATGGTCGACGATGTGGCTGCACCTGACCGGTGCGGTGCCCGCCGACTGGGCCGGTCGCCACGTCGACGTGCTGGTCGATCTCGGGTTCACCGACGCCTGGCCCGGATTCCAGGCCGAAGGCCTGGCGTTCGACGCTCTCGGCGTACCAGTGAAAGGCATCTCGCCGCGCAACCACCACGTGCCCGTCGCCGCCGTCGCGGCCGGGACCGAGCCGATCGAGCTCTTCGTGGAAGCGGCGGCGAACCCGATGCCGATGCCGGGTTTCCGGGCCTGGCCGCCGAGCCCGCTCGGCGACCGGGCGACGGCCGGGACCGAGCCGCTGTACCGGTTCGAAGGCGCGGACCTCGCGGTGCGCGACGAGGCGGTCTGGCACCTGATCCACGACCTGGACGTGCTGAGCCAGCTCGGCGACCAGCTGCCGCCGGGCCAGCGGCGAGCCGAGATCTGGTACGCGATCGGCCGCGCCCTGGACGCCCTCGACCTGCACGCCGTGAACGCGACCGCGCAGGCCGCCCGCGAGGTGCTGGCGCCGGTGCTGGCGCGGCCCGCCCACGCGTCCGCGCACCTGATCAGCGCGGTCGGCCATGCCCACATCGACACCGCGTGGCTGTGGCCGCTGCGGGAGACGGTCCGCAAGGCCACCCGCACCTTCGCCACGGTGACCCAACTGGCGACCGAGTATCCCGAGTTGGTCTTCGCCGCTTCGCAGGCGCAGCAGTACGCCTGGATCCGCGAGCGCAGGCCGCAGCTGTGGCAGCGGATCGCCAAGGCGGTCGCCGACGGGACCTTCGTGCCGGTCGGCGGGATGTGGGTGGAGTCCGACACCAACCTGCCCGGCGGCGAGGCCCTGGCGCGGCAGCTGATCCACGGCAAGCGGTTCTTCCTCGAGGCGTTCGGCGTCGAGACCCGTGAGGTGTGGCTGCCGGACTCGTTCGGCTACAGCCCGGCGCTGCCGCAACTGGCCCGGCTGGCGGGCAACGACTGGTTCCTGACACAGAAGCTGTCCTGGAACGCGGTGAACCGCATTCCACACTCGACGTTCTGGTGGGAGGGCATCGACGGCACCCGCGTGTTCACCCACATGCCGCCGGTCGACACGTACAACGCCGAGCTGACGGCGGCGGAGCTGAACCGGGCGCAGACGCAGTTCGCCGACGCCGGACCGGCGACGATGTCGCTGGTGCCGTTCGGCTACGGCGACGGCGGCGGCGGTCCCAACCGCGACATGCTCGAACGCGCTCGCCGCCTGCGGGACCTCGACGGCAGCCCGGCCGTGACGATCCGGTCCCCGGCGGAGTTCTTCGCCGCCGCCCAAGCCGAGTACGCCGACGCCCCCGTCTGGGTCGGCGAGCTGTATCTCGAACTGCACCGCGCCACCTACACGACGCAGGCGAAGACGAAGGCGGGCAACCGGCGCAGCGAACATCTGCTGCGCGAGGCGGAGTTGTGGGCGGCCACCGCGGCACTCCACCGGGGCGCACCGTATCCGTACGAGCGGCTGGAGCGCGTCTGGCAGCAGGTGCTCACCCTCCAGTTCCACGACATCCTGCCGGGCAGCTCGATCGCGTGGGTCAACCGGGAGGCGCGGGAGGCGTACGAGCACATCCAGGCCGAGCTGGAGGAGCTGATCGCCGAGGCGGCCACGGCGTTGCGGGGATCCGCTCCGTCAGCGTCGAACGCAGTCTTGAACGCCGCTCCGCACGCCCGGGACGAAGTGGTCGTCGGCGCCTTCGCGGACGGGCAGGCGTTGCCCGACGGCCGGCACGCCGCCTGGGCGAGCGCCCCCGCCCTCGGGATCGGCGCGCTCGGCGCGTACTCAGGACCGCCGGTCACGGTGGCCTCCGCCGACGGTCGGACTACTGTGGACAACGGCCTGCTGCGAGTGGTGATCGACGGCGACGGGCTGATCACGTCTGCTGTGGACGCCCGGTCCGGGCGCGACGCCATCGCCGCCGGGCAGCGCGGCAACCTGCTTCAGCTGCACCCCGACCACCCCAACAACTGGGATGCCTGGGACATCGACCCGCACTACCGCAACACGGTCACCGACCTGACGGCGGCGCAGTCGGTCACCGTCGTCGCCGACGGGCCGCTGCTCGCCGCGGTCGAGGTCGTCCGCGTCTTCGGCGCGTCCACGATCACCCAGACCTACCGGCTCACCGCCGGATCCGCGCGGTTCGACGTCGAGACCGTCGTCGACTGGCGCGAGTCGGAGAAGGTGCTCAAGGCCGCGTTCCCGCTCGGCGTACACACCGATCAGGCCACCGCCGAGATCCAGTTCGGACACCTGCGGCGCCCGATCCACACCAACACGAGCTGGGACGACGCCCGGTTCGAGATCTGGGCCCACCGCTGGCTCCATGTGGGCGAGCCGTCCTACGGCGTCGCGGTCCTCAACGACGCCACGTACGGCCACGACGTCACGCGCGGCCCCGGAGCCACCACAGTCCGGCTCACACTGGTACGCGCGCCGCACAGCCCGGATCCGCAGGCCGATCAGGACGTGCACCGCTTCGCGTACGCGCTGATGCCGGGGGCGGGCGTCGCAGACGCCACCGTCGAGGGTTACCGGTTGAACCTGCCGCTCCGCGTGACGGGCGCGGAGTCGGCGTACCCGTCGCTGGTGACGTCCTCGCACCCGGGCGTGATCGTGGAGGCGGTCAAACTGGCCGACGACCGCAGTGGAGACGTGATCGTCCGGCTCTACGAGGCTCGCGGTGATCGGGCCGAGACCCGGCTGACGGCGGGCTTTCCGATGCGGGCGGCGACCATTGTGGATCTCCTCGAACGGCATGTCGCGGAGGTGGCCGTCGGTGACCGCGAGGCGGCCGTGGCCCTGCGTCCGTTCCAGATCCTCACGCTCCGCCTGTCGGCCTGAGTCTGGTCGGCCCGCCACGGTGGTGGCGTGGCGGGCCGACGAACTCAGCGGACCAGGTACGCGCGCGTGGTGGTCTGCTCGATCCGGTTGCCGTCGGCGTCGGCGGCGGTGATCCGCAGCGAGACCGCCCCGCCCGCCGGGTTGTCCACGGCGGCCAGCCATCGGCTGCCGTCGCGGGTGAGCGGCGCGGACCGCCAGGTGCCACCGTCGTCGACGGAGTACTCCACGGTGATCTGGGTGATGTCGGGCGTTCCCGCCCCCGGCTGCCGGAACACCTCGACCGGAACGGTGTACGCGCCCGCGGCCGCACGGTTGTACGCGTCGAGGTCGGGCCGATAGCGCACGCCGAGCAGCGGCAGTGCGACGGCCTGGTCGCCGTCCACGTGCGCCGACCGGAACGTCCAGGCCGTCGTGACGCTGGTGGAGATCTCCGAGACGAGCGGCGTCATGGTGGCCTCCAGCCGATAGGCCGACTCCTGCGGCGGCAGCGCGAGACTCAGATAGGCGAAGGGCCGCCAGTCCTCCAGCAGGGCGCCGTCGCGGTACAGCCGGACGCGCGCCCGGCTGGCCTGCATCTTGACTTCGGCCGCGTGGTCCGGGTCGGAGTCGGCGAACATCGACACCGAGGCGCCGAACTGATCGCCTCGCCGCATCACGCCGGTCGTCAGCCCGTTGGGCCTCATCTGCGGCGGGGCGAAATGCGGCCCGAAGACGCCCGAAGCCCACGCCTGCCGATACGTCCGGCCCGGTTCGTAGCGATGCCACTGCTCGTCGTACAGCATGTAGTCGGTCGCGCCGGTCTCCCGGCTGCCCTGCATCATCATCGTGTTCCACGCCACCCCGTCGGCCAGGTAGTACTCGGTGCGGGTGAAGGGCGCGGTGGCGATCAGACGGTTCGTCGCGAAGACGGGACCGAATTGGAGCAGGTCCGCCCGCCCGACGGTGGGCCGGGCGCCGTGGTCGGTCTTCACGTCGCGAGGGGCGCTGGTCACGGCGGCGTACTGGGCTTGGACCGCGGCGAACTGGCGCTGGGCGGGCCGCAGCCGCAACCCCGTGAACAACCGATCCAGCTTCGTGTACGCCAGCTGGTACTCGTACGGGCTGCCGGTGAAGTCGCCGGCCGGTCCGGGTTCGGCCAGCCGGCCCTGCACGAAGGCGAGCAGGTCACCGGAGGCGGGCGGGCCGCCGAGATCGGCGGTGTAGAGGGGCGTGGACGTGTCGCCGTACACCGAATAGTCGAACACCGCGCCGGGACGCCCCATGTCGCGTGCCGCGTGCAGGTCCCACTGCATCAACCGGGCCGACGCTCGCGGTGCGGTCAGCTCCACGGCTTTGGCCCGGCGGGCGTCCACCGTCAACGAGACGTCCCGGGTCAGGTCGAGGACGGGGCGCATCAACAGGTTGGTGTCGGCCGTGCCGGCGGTGGTGCTGAACTCGGCCACCGTGTAGCGCCCCGGCGGCAACCGGAGAACCGACACGCCGGCCGACGCTCCCTCTGCGCCGAAGGCGATCGCTCCACACGCCGGATCGGCGCCGCAGTCACCGATCCGGTCGACGAAGGTGACGTAGGAGCCGGGCACCGCGCCGTCCCGGCCGATGTGCCGGATCTTCAGGTCGTAGTGCTCGCTTTCCTTCTCCACCCCGACCGGCGTGCTGACCTGTACGCCGTCGGCCGAGGCGAGCAGCCGGCCCGCGTACCGGCCGACCGGCAGCACGTCCGACTTCGTGTCGGCGGTGACCGTCACCGAGGTGGACCCGTGGGCGGGGACCACGATGTGGTCGGAGCCGACCGTGAACGAACCCGCCGGCGCCGGTACGCCGTCCGCGCCGGTCACTCGCAAGTCCAGGGCAAGGGTGATCGCCCCATCGCCCGTGTTGGTGTAGGTGATCGTCGTCGACAGCAGCGGATCGTCGGTGTGCGGCCAGCGGGCGACGCCGAAGCCGACGCTCGCCGGGGCAGCCGTGACGGGCAGCTTCAGCGCTGCCGCCACGTCGACCCGGCCCGCTCCCTGATCGGCGACCTGGGCGTCCGGCGTCAGGTGAGCCGAACCCATCAGGGTCGACTTCAGTTGGCCGCCGGTCCACTGCGGATGGGCCTGCAGCAGAATGGCCGCCGCCCCGGCGACGTGGGGCGTCGCCATCGAGGTGCCGGACAGCCGCACGTAACGGTCGTCCACGACCTCCCCGGGCTCCGTGCCGGCGGCGAGCGCGGCGACGATGTCCACCCCGGGAGCCGCCAGGTCCGGCTTGAGCCCACCGGTGCCGCGGACGGGGCCACGACTGGAGAACTCGGCGACGGCGTCGGAGCGGTCGACCGCTCCGACGGTCAACGCCGCCTCGGCGCTGCCGGGCGACTCGACGGTGCCGTCGCTCGGACCGGAGTTGCCGGCGGCGACCACGAACAGCGTGCCGTACTGCGCCGACAGCGAGTTCACGGCCTGCTCCAGCGGATCGACGTCCGGAGTGTCGACGCCGCCGAGGCTCATGTTCACGACGCGGGCGTGCTGGGTCACCACCGCCCACTCCATCCCGGCCAGGATGGCGTCCTCGGCGCACATGCCTTCGGCGTCGCACACCTTCGCGTCGAGCAGACGCGCGTCGGGCGCGATACCCCGATAGCGGCCGTTGGACGCGGCGCCGGTACCGGCGATGGTCGAGGCGACGTGCGTACCGTGGCCGCGGCCGTCACCAGCCGGGTCGGCGGTGAAGTTCGCCGAGGCCACCACCTTTCCCGCGAGGTCCGGGTGGCTCGCGTCGATGCCGCTGTCGACGACCGCCACGGTCACCCCGGCTCCGGTCAAACCCTGTCCCCACGCGACCGGTGCGTTGATCTGCGCCGCGCTGCGGTCCAGGCTCACCCGCCGCAAGCCGTTGAGCCAGACCTTCCGTACGCCCGGCGCGGTCGCCGTGGTCTTCCACCAGGCGGTCGCTCCGCGCTTCGGCACGGACACCGCCGTCGCGCCGATGCTGCGCAGCACCCGGCCCTGCGCGCCGAAGGCCGACACCGGCTGCTCATCCTTGGACTGCACGATGACCGGCACTTCGGCGCGACGGGAGTCGTCGTACCCGGACGCCAGCAACGTCGTCACGTCGAACAGCCGCTCGTCCAGCCGGCCGGCGGCGATCAGTCCGGCGGCGTCGCCGGGGATCACCTGGAGATGGCCGGCCTTCGCGCGTACCTGGAAGGGCATGGACTTGCGCCCGGCGGCCGGGGTGATCCGGGGCTGCCGGCCGGGGCCGAGAAGCTCCACTCGGTCCCCGGTCACCAGGGTCACCGTGCCGGTCCCGGCCCCCGCGGACTCCAGCACGGCGGCCGGAAGCAGGGCGCCTGCGGTGGAATCCGCCGCCACCGCGACCACGCCGAGTCCTAACGGGATCGTCGAGGCCAGTGCGGCCAGACGTCTCCACATCAAAGGTTGCAAGATCATCGTGGCAGACTAGGCGGGAGGTTGTGAAGAACCCGCGAAGAACCGGTCAACCGTCGATGGCGTCCAGAATGGATGGACACTGCGTCAGGGCAGCAGCAGTCCCCAGTAGACGGCCATCGGGACGAACGTCAGGCCGGCGGTGACGAGCAGGCCGAGCCGGACACGCTCCGCGATGGCCACCTCGGTTCGCCGTCGCCGCCACGAGACCAGGGTCGTCGCCGTCGCCGCGACGGCGCCGACGGCGAGCAGTTGCAGGACCAGCCACGGCAGCGTACGGCCGAGGATCACCGGTCCGATGACGTTCGCGGCAGTGGCCATCATGAAGAAGAGGTACGCAGGCGCGGCGAGCGCGGTGGCCAGGCCGGCAGCGGCCAGCCAGCGGGCGGGCCGGCGCACCGGAGGGGCACCACGCCGGCCTCGGACGCGCCGCACGACGGCGGTCAGCGGGTAGCCGGCGAAGCCCACCAAGAGCAGCGCGAATCCGGCGGCCTGGAGCCACGTCGTCCCATACCAGGGCAGCGGCGCGACGGTGGGAACGTCGGGCTCCTGGTCCGCGCCGGTCGTCGTCTCCGGCATCCGGTCGATCCAGGCCGCTTCGTACCGGCCGTAGTCGGCCGGAAGGGCGTCGAGGTGATCGAAGCCGCCGTTGGCAGTCAGGTGCAATGTGTGCCGCACCCCCGGCACCCTGCGGACCGTGACGTGGGTGTTGCCGCCGCTGCTCAGCGCCCGCTGGATCGTCTGGCTGCTCAGCTCCGGCATGGCGTCGAAGTCGAGTTCGCCCCACTCGGCGAGCACGGGCTGGCGTACGCCGCGCCACGCGGGCGCAGGATCGAAGCCGGCCTCGGGGAACAATCCTGCGGCGATGATCGTCTGAAACGAGGGCTCCCGCATGGCGTACGCCAGCGAGCCCGACACCCCGCGGTGGCGGAGGTACTCGCCCCACTGCCAACGGGTCTGGACGGCGGGCGCGACGCCGACAGCGCCGACGGTGATCACGAACTTCACGTCGGCCGACCGGTTGGCGGCGAGCGGCGCGACGAAGGCGCCCTCCGAAGCGGCCCACAACCCCAGCCGGGCCGGATCCACGTCGGGCCGCGCGCCCAACAACCGAAGCCCGGCGAGCGCGTCCCCGGCTAGCACCGAGTAGTCCCGTTGCAGCAGGGAGTAGCCGTCCGTGCGCTTGTCGTAGAGCAGCACCACGACGCCCTGCCGCGCGAACGCCTCAGCGTCGGCGCGCAGCGCCTGCTGTCCCCGATTGCCCGCGCCCTGGAGCATCACCATCGCGGGCCGTCGCACCGCCGAAGCCGCCGGCGCCACCACGGTCCCGTGCAGCACCACGCCGTCATCGCCCTCGAAGGAGACCACGGTGGCGTCCACGTCCCCCGCCGGCGCAGCTGCCGCCGACGTCGCGTACGGGCCTCCGGCGCCCAGGGCGAGCAGCGTCACTAGAATCCATCTCCACGTCGTTCTCATGACGAACAGGCTCGCTCGTCGACCAGGTCGGGGACCACGGCGAACGCACCTGAAGTCGGCTGGGTGCAGGCACCTGGACGCAGTGGGGGCCTGCTCCGTCGACTCCGCCGGCCCGATTCCCTAGATTCGATCTTGTGGTCGGCAGTCGGCCGGGCATTCGGACGCAGGGGAGGGACGTGACCATGGGGTGGAGGTTCGCCCGCGGTGCTCGCGAGTCAGGGCAGCTGCTCGTCGGCGCGGTCATCGGGCTGCCGGCGCCGTTCCTGCTGGCCATGATTCTGCTGTCGGTGCCGACGAGTCTCGTCGCGGGCCTGGGCGTCGTGGTGTTCGGCGTCGCCGGGTCACTGCTGCGCCGGCTGGCGAACGTCCAGCGGGATCGGGCCGCCGCGCTGCTCGGCAGGCCGGTGGAGCGGCCCTATCCGGACTATCCCGAAGGCCTGCTCCCCAGAGCCCGCGCCCTGGTCAGCGACACGTCGACCTGGCGTGACCTGGCCTGGCTGGTGTCGCAGTTCGGGCTCGGCATCGCCGGCCTCGCGGCAGGTCTCGGGCTGTGGCTCGCGGCCGTGGAATGCCTGACCGCACCGCTGCTGCGGGCACTGTTGCCGGCTCGGACCGGGTTCGACCCGGCGGTACTCGAGTTCACCGGCCGGTCGACCCTGCTGGGCTGGCTGCTGGTGCCGGTCGGCGCCGGGCTGGCCTTTCTCGCGTACCGCCTGCCCCGGCATCTGCTCAGCGGTCAGGCCCGGCTGGCGGCCACGCTGCTCCGCCCCACGTCCGCGGCACAGCTGTCGGCTCGCGTGGACCGGCTCACCGCGACCAGGGCGGCGGCCGTCGACGCCTCCGCCGCGGAGCTGCGCCGGATCGAACGGGATCTGCACGACGGCGCGCAGATGCGCCTCGTGGCGGTACGCATGAACATCGGCATGGCGCAGGACGTGCTCGACGCCGACCCGGCCACGGCGAGGGCGCTGATGGCCGAGGCGAGCGCGAGCGCCGGCTCTGCCCTGACCGAACTGCGCGACCTGGTACGCGGGATCCACCCGCCGATGCTGGCCGACCGTGGCTTGGTCGGCGCGGCGCAGGCGCTGGCTCTGTCCAGCAGCATCCCGGTGGAGCTCGACCTGCGGCTCGACCGGCGGCTGACCGCCCCCGTGGAGTCGGCGGCGTACTTCGTCCTCGCCGAGTCCATGGTCAACGCGATCCGTCACAGCGGCGCGACCCGAATCCAGGTCGCCGTCGCCGATCATGGACACTTTCTGAGTCTGGCCGTGCACGACAACGGCCGGGGCGGCGCCCACGCCGGGCGAGGCACCGGACTGCGCGGGATCCAGCGAAGGCTGTCGGCGTTCGACGGCTCCCTGCGGATCAGCAGCCCCACGGGCGGCCCCACCACGCTGGAGATGGAGCTGCCGTGCGCGCCTTGATCGCCGAGGACCAGCCCCTGCTGCGCGACGGCCTGACCCGGATGCTGACCGCCTACGGCTTCGAGGTGGTGGCCGCGCTCGACGACGGCTCCCAGCTGACCGGGGCGCTGGTGGAGCACCGTCCCGACGTCTCGGTCATCGACGTACGCCTCCCGCCGAGCTTCACCGACGAGGGCCTGCGCTCGGTCATCGCCGCCCGGGCCGAGGTCCCCGGCCTCCCGGTGCTGATCCTGTCGCAGTACGTGGAGCAGCTGTACGCGAGGGAGCTGCTCTCCGACCGTGCGGGTGGCGTGGGTTACCTGCTGAAAGACCGGATCGGCGACGTACAGCAGTTCATCGACGCGCTGCGCCAGGTGGCCACCGGCGCGACGGTGATGGATCCCGAGGTGGTCTCCCAACTGCTCCAGCAACGCAGCAGCCTGGCCGTGCTGACTCCCCGGGAACGGGACGTGCTGCGGCTGATGGCCGAGGGCCGGTCGAACGCCGCGATCGCCGCCGACCTGACGATCACCGAGAAGTCGGTCAGCAACCACATCAACGCCCTCTTCGCCAAGCTCGGCCTGCCCCCGTCGGCCGACGACCACCGCCGCGTGCTGGCGGTTCTGGCGTACCTCAACCAGTAAGCCAGAAGGGCTGGGCGCCCTTGCCGGCGTACGCCCGGTGGACAGGAGGCGCGACATCGGACCTCGGGACAGCGTGCAGGTCGTGACCGTCTCCTACTGGAGTTCGGTCCAGCTGGCCGGGATGCTCGACGGCCTGGCCGGACGGTATCCGGTGACGGTCGTCGACAACGCCGAACGCGTCGATCCCGATACCCGGCGCGTGTGCGCGGGGCACCGGTACATAGCGATCGGGCGCAACGCCGGCTTCGGGTACGCCTGCAACGTCGGCGCGCGGGAAAGTGCCTCGGCGTACCTGTTGTTCCTCAACCCGGACTGCCGAGCCGACCCGTCGACGATCGACGGCCTGGTCTCGGCGCTGGAGGAGCGGCCCGACGCCGCCGCATGCGCGCCCCGGCTCGGCCGGCGGCAGATCTACGGCGGCGCGACACCGGGCCTGCTCCCCGCGCTGGGCTATCTCCTGCTGCCCGACAGCCTGCTCGGATCCCGCTGCGTCTGGGCTACGGCGACCCGGGCACGTGCGCCGATCGCCGTCGGCTGGGCGTCCGGCGCCTGCCTCCTCGTCCGCCGAGCGGCGTTCGACGCGATCGGCGGCTTCCGCCCCGACCTGTTCCTGTACAACGAGGACCTCGATCTGTCCGATCGCCTGCGCGCCAACGGATGGCGAGTCCTGATCGATCCACGACTGCTCGTGAACCACGCGGGCGCGCAGTCCTCGGCGGCCACCGTCGACACCGCGAACCTGTGGTCGCGGTCGACCCACCGCTACCTCGGCCGGTCGTGGCGCTCGACCGTCGTCGCGGCGATCCTGGCCGGCGGCATGTGGCGGCGGCATCTCGTGGCGTTGGCGCGTGGGCGTCGAGGGGCGACCTTCGCCCCGCAGTTCACCGCACAGCTGGTTCGTCGTAGGACCACCACAGATCCCGCAGACGACCCGCCGGAAAGCTGTCCGTCCACGGCTTGTGACGGGTGACGAAGTGGATGAGGTACGCCTCCCGCGCCAGCCGGGCCAGCCCGGTGCGGGGAACGTATTCCTCGCCGTAGTAGGGGAACTCCTCCGCCTGCCAGATGTCCTCCAGCGGAAAGACGTTCCAGCGGCGGTCGAGCCGGCGCCAGTCGCCGCGTACCACGTGGTTGAGCGCGTCCTGGTCCCAGAACCGCACGTGCTGCGCGGACGTGGTGGCGAAGCGCAGCGCGGCCGAGCCGATGCCGAGCCGCCGCCAGTGGTCGAGGTCGATGACCAGCAGCCCGGAGTTGAAGTACGGCAGCGCACGCTCGTCCTCGTCGAGTGGCACGCCGGGCAGGCAATCGGGGGAGCCGAGGGTGGGTACGCACACGTCCTGAACCGCGGCGAGCGGGTGCGGCCCGAGGTCCAGCGTGAGCAGCTCCGCCGGATCGCGCAGGAAGATGGTGTCCGCGTCGACGTACAGCGCACTGTCGTACTCGGGGAGCAACTCCGCGATGTGCAGGCGGTAGTAGACCGCGGGCGAGCCGTGCGAGTCGAACGGCAGATCCAGGCACGCACCCGTCATGTCGCGGATCTCGAAGTCGAGCCCGGCCGCGTGCGCGGCGCTGGTGACGGCGTACGCCTGGCGCTGGGGCAGCTCGCCGGCCAGCGCGATGACCGTGGTCTTCTGTCCAGTTCGGACGGCCGATAAGGAGTGCAGCATCGCCATGGCGGCGCGGGTGTATCGGCTATCGAAGGTGACGACTACTGGCCGCTCGGCTTCATCAGGCATCGTCCACTGTAGCCTGATCGGATCGACGGATCGCCATGGTCGGCGGAGGTTCGACGGATCTCCATGATCATGGTCACCTCCGCGTTGCTATGGCGACACGGAGATGACCCTGATCACGGAGCAGACCCGTTAAGCGCCGGGCAGCTTCGCGACCAGTACGTCGGCGACCTTCGACCAGCCCAGCGAGCCGTACAGCGCCTGGCCCTCGACGCTGCCGACGAGCAGGCCCTGCGGAGCGCCCGCGGCGATCGCGGCCTCGGCGAGCGCGGTCATCACGGCGGTGCCGAGCGACCGCCGCCGGTGCTCCGGCGCGGTCAGGATCCGGTCGATCACCGCGTAGGAACCGGCGAGTCCGGCGTACCCGCGCGCCGCCTCGGTGCCGTCGTCCGCCAGGACGGTGACGTGCACGACCGGACCGGTGACCTCGGTGTGCAGCCGATACGGCGCGGCCACGGTGCGGACCGGCTGCGTCCGCAGATCCGTCGTCATCAGCGCCTCGACCCGGGAGTAGAACTCCAGCCCGGCCGCCTCCAGCAGGGCCGCGACCCGGTCGGGCTCGCGGGTCGCCACGGTCAGCCAGGCGGTGTCCGGCTCCGCCGGCAGCATCTCGGCGAGACGCGTCACCGAGTCCGGGTCGTCGTCGGCGTGCAGCGCGAAGATCTCCACGTCCCGCAGCTGCTGGCGGCATTCGACGCGCAGGCCGCCGTCGACCGGCTGGGCCGAGGGCAGCTCCCGGCTGGCGGCCCAGCCGAGTTGCCAGGCGATGACAGTTTCCCGCAGGTCAGACATCCGGCGATGTTAACCGAAGAAATTCTCCCGCTGGTCGTAATGGTGACCATCGCCGCAGGCACCTACTAAGGTCAAGCCCTCGACCCCGGGAGTGAACATGACGTCCGACGCGTTTCTGGCGCAGGCCGCCGCGGCCGGGGACCGCGACGCGTTCGAACAGCTCTACCGCCGGTATCGGCCCAGCCTGCTCGGCCTGGTCATCCGGCAGGTGGGCGACCATCACCAGGCCGAGGACATCGTCCAGGAGTGTTTCCTCATCGCCTGGCGCGACCTCGGCTCGCTACGGGATCCGGCCGCGATCAAGACGTGGCTGTTCTCGATCGCGTACCGGCACGCGCTGCGCTCGGCCCGCCGCCGCTCGTTCGTGCCGCTCGGCGAAGGCGTCGACATCGCCGACCCGGACCCGCTGGCCAGCCCGGAGGCGGCGGCCGAACGCCGCGAGACCCGTCAGCTCGTCTGGGACGCGGCGATGGGGCTCGAACCGCGCCAGCGCGCGGTCCTCGAACTCGCCCTGCGCTGGGACCTGTCCAGCAAAGAGATCGGCGAAGTGGTCGGCGTCCGCGGCGCGCACGCGGCCGTGCTCGTGCATCGCGCGCGGTCCGCGCTCGGCCACGCGATCAAGACGACCATGGTGGTACGCCAGAGCGACCGTTGCCAGCCGCTGACCCGGTTGCTGCAAGGAGCCCGCCCGCCGCTGTCGGCCAAGCAGCGAGCCAGCGTCGACCACCACGTACGCCGGTGCGAGCAGTGCAAGCGCGTCGACGTGGCCGTTCCCGCGTACGCCGGAACGCTGGCGGTGCTGCTCGGCAAGCCGACCGCCCGAGTGGCGGGCAGCCCGCTGCGGTGGCTGGCGGTGAAGGCGGCCCTCGGCGTCGCACTGGCCAGCGTCGCGGCCGGCACCATCGCGTACGCGGCGGACGGCTCGCCGACGCCCGACGCGGCACCCAGCGCGTCGTCGTCAGCGAATTCATCGGCGGAGTCTTCGGCGTCCCCGTCCGTCACCCCGTCGGCTGTGCCGTCGACGTCCGCCCCGGCCAGCCGTACGCCGTCGCCGAGCAGCAGCCCGACGAAGCTGTCCCCGGAGAAGCAGATGCTGGCACTCATCAACGCCGAGCGGGCCAAGGCCGGCTGCAAGGCGGTCGTGTTCAACGACAAGCTCGCCAAGGCGGCCGAACTGCACAGCGCCGACATGGCCGCCAACGAGTACTTCTCGCACACCTCCCTCGACGGGCGTACGCCCTGGGACCGGGCGAGAGCGGCCGGCTACCAGTACGCCTCCGCCGAGAACATCGCGGCCGGGAACGCCACGGCGAAGGGCACGATGAACCAGTTCATGAACTCACCGGGGCACAAGGCGAACATCCTCAACTGCTCGCACAAGGCCGTCGGCATCGGCATGGCCAAGGGCGGTCCCTACCGGTACTACTGGACGCAGCTGTTCGGGTCGCGATAGCCCCGACGGCGGGACCACCGGTCCACCGCGCGAAGCCCTACACTGTGCGAAATCTCAGGGAGGGTGACGCATGGCCACATTCAAAGTCGTCAGAGTGCTGGCGGCGGTCGCGATGCTGGCCGGCGGAACACTGCTGGGCGCCTCGGCGCCGGCGACGGCCAACACCGCGCCGTCGATCTCGATCGCGAGCAGCGCCTACTGCGACACGGCCGGGCAATGGCAGATCACCTACAGTCTCGTGGACCTCAGCCCGGTCGACGTGAAGATCGTGTCCCTGCGGGACGCGGTCAGTGGGGCCACCCTCACCCCGGCCAAGACGATCTTCACCTACGCCGAATGGCTGCCCAACCCGCTGTATGTCCAGACGGCGCCCGCGACCGACACCCGCGTCGGGATCATCGTCGTGGTCCAGCGTGTGGACAGCACGGCCAAGCTGACTCTGAGCCGGATGCATCCGCTGCCGGCCGGTTGCGCGCCGCTGCCGGCCGGGACGGGCTGTGTGCATACTTCGGCCGCACGGTTCCGGCACACGTTCGACGGGGCGACTGGGACGGCCACGATCGAGCTGGTCGGCAAGCCGCTCTGCGCGGGCGACGAGCAGGATTTCATGCTGACCGCCAAGGCGGGGGACCTGCCTTTCGACTACAGCTCCGCGAACGCGGAGTTCTTCAGCGCCACGACCAAGATGTCGATCGCCGTCGACGTTCCTTCCTGTCAGGGCAAAGTCTCCCTGGCGGTGATGGACCCCGGTGGTGGCGGCGCGGTCTTCGAGCCGAATTATCTGGCCGGGGGCACCGCCGCGCCGGGCAACCACTCCAGCGGCCCCCTCGGGCTGTACCTGAAGAAGACCGGTCCGGTGTGCAATCGGAACTCCGGGGCGTCCGTGGGCGTCGCCTGCAACGGCGACGTCGTCGCGACCATCTGGAACGCTCCGACGGCGACCACCCCGGCGCTGCTCGCCTTCGCCGAGGTGGTGACCGATCCTCAGGAGGAGTGGCCGCTGTGGCACCAGATCCGCGCGGTCTCCCTCGAACCGGGAGAGAACGCCACAATTCGCCTCTCCGATCTGCCGTTCCTCCGGCAGTACGGCACCGGGAAGGTGGCGATCTACAGCAACGGCGAGTTCTCCTACATTCCTTGGCAGCTCCCGGCCTGGTGCGGCAAGGTGGTGATCGCGCCGCGCAGTCGGAACGGCGGCGGCGACCCGCTTCGGCTGCCTCGGCGTGGCCAGGTCACCCCGACGCCGTCGGCCACGGTGTCCAGCCCGCCGACGCCGATCCCCAGTCCGTCCAGTCCGGCGCCGGCCAGCCCGACGCCGTCGATCCCGGGTCCCTCCAGCCCTGCGGCGACACCGTCGGGGCCGGAGCCGTCCGCCGTGCCGACGCCGTCGACGACCGTGGTGATCCCGGGCTGAGTGCGGGGACTACTCGACGTCGTCGAGGGTTCGCCGGATGTGGCTCTCCAACAGCGTGGCTCGCGGCTGCCGGACCAGGTCGAGCGCTCGGGTGAGGGCGGCGCGGGCCTGGACGGTGTCGCCGAGCGCTCGATGGACCAGGCCGATTCCGCGCAGGCACTGCGCCTCGCCCGGCCGGTCGGTGAGGTGGCGGGCGATCTGCAACGCCTGCTCGAACCCAGTCAGCGCCTCTTCGGGCCGTCCTTCGGCGAACACGAGCCGGGCCAGCCAGAACAGCGCCGTCGCCTCGCCCTGCTGCGAGCCCGCTGCCCGGAATCGCCGAAGGGCCTCCTCCAGATGCTCCCGGGCCTGGGGAAGATCCTTGGCGTCCAGGTGTGCCTGGCCCATCCCGCGCAGCACCCACGCGACGGCGACCTCGTCCCCGCTGGTGCGCAGCAGCTGCATCGACTCCGTGTAGTGGACGAGCGCGTCGTCGTTGCGGTCCAGGAATCGTTCGACAGTGGCCAGCAGGGACAGCGTGGTGGCGTACGCGTGGGTGTCGGCGAGCGTGGCGAACGTGCCGGCGGCCTCGGTCAGCAGCCGCAGGGCGGCATCGGGCTGACTGCGGTCGACGTGGTTGAGCGCGATCCGGCACAGCACGGCCGTCCGTCCCCGCGCGTCCCCGGCCGCCTCGGTCGCGCGCTGGGCGACCCACAGGATCGACTCCAGGTCCCAGAAGTCGCGGCGCATCTGGAACATCGGCGCGACGGCGCTGGTGAGTTCCCAGCACACCCCGGCCAGCTCGTCCCGGGCCGCCTTCTGGATCATCGCGATCACCGTCGGCCGTTCGTGGTCGAACCAGCGCATCGGCTTGGCCAGCAGCTCGCCGACGAGGTCCTGGCCGGGCGACCAGCGAGCCCCGGACCCGGCGCGTACGCCGACCGGGGTCCATCGCGGGGTGTCGCCGCGGACACGGTGACCGCCGTCGCCGAACAGCCGCAGATACTCCCGTTCGGCCAGGGTCAGGCAGAACCGGTACGCCCGGCTGCGCGCCGCGGCGAGGTCGGCGGGCGGATGCTCGGCGGCGGCCCGCTCCTTGGCGAACAGCCGCACCAGGTCGTGCATGCGATACCGGGGATATCCGGCGGTGTCGCGGCCTGAGACGTCGATGAGGTTGGCGTCGAACAGGTTCTCCAACGCGAGCCAGGCCGTGTCGACGTCCCGGCCGAGCAGCGCGGTGGAGATCCACACGGTGGCATCGGGCAGGTCGACGTCGCCGAGCAGCCGCATGAGCCGCCGGGCTTCCTCGGGCAGGCCTTCGTAGCTGAGCGCGATGCTGCTGCGTACGTCGAGATGCTGGTAGGCGAGCTGGTCGAGCCGGCTCTGCTCGTCGGCGCACAGCGCGGCCATCTTCTCGATGGTCCAGTGCGGTTTGGCGGCCAGCCGCGCGCCGACGACCCGGATCGCCAGCGGCAGGTAGCCGCAGAGCCGGGCCAGCCTCGCCGACGCCCGGGGTTCGGCTGCCACCCGTTCGGCTCCGACGATGCAGGACAACAGATCCAGCGCCTGATCCGGCGCCAGCAGGTCCAGCGCGACCGTACGCGCGCCCAGCGTGGTGCCGAGCCGGGCGCGCCCGGTGACGAGCACGGCGCATTCGATGCTGCCCGGCAGCAGTGGCAGCAGCTGGTCGTCACTGGCGGCGTCGTCGAGGACCACCAGCACCTTGCGCGTCGCCAGGATGTCCCGGAACAGTTCGGCGCGTTCGTCGAGCGTGCCCGGCAGCGCCTGGCCCTCCACATTGAAGCCGCGCAGGAACCGGCCGAGCGCGTCGAACGGGGGCACCGCCTCCTCGGGATCAGTGCCGCGCAGGTTGGCGTACAACTGACCGTCGGGGAACTCGTCGCGCAGAGCGTGCGCGGCCTGCAAAGCCAACGCGGTCTTGCCGACGCCGGGCGGGCCGGAGACCGCGACGACCCGCGTGGGGCGATGATCCTGGGCCGACAGCGCGGCGGTGAGCGTGGCCAGCTGTTCCGAGCGGCCGCTGAAGTCGATGAGCGCGGGCGGCAGGGTACGCGGCACGGCCGCGCTGAACGGCACGTCGGAGGCCTCTTCCGCGGCGCCGGCCGGGACGGCCAGCAGGCCGGGATCATTGTTGAGAATGGACACGTGCAGTCGTTGCAGGTCCGGGCGCGGCAGCGCGCCCAGCTCGGCGTCCAGCCAGCGCCGCCAGCGGTCGTAGCCCTGCAACGCCTCGCTGCTGCGGCCGACCCGGTGCAGGGCCAGCATCATGTGTTCCATCAGCCGGTCGCGGGTGCGATGCCGGGCGGCCAGCTCCACGATCTCGTCGACGACCTCGTGGTGGCGGCCCAGCAGCAGCTCCAGGTCGAAGAGGTCTTCCCAGGCGGTCAGCCGGGCGGCCTCCAGCTGCTGGCAGAGCGCGCTCAGCGGCGCGTCGCCCGGCCGGGTGCCGAGCGCCGGTCCTCGCCACAGAGCAAGCGCCGTACGCAGGTTGTGCCGGGCTTGTTCATCGTCGCCGGGCAGCCGGCCCGCAGCGGTCAGTGTCCGGAACCGGTGTGCGTCCACCCGCTCGGGATCGAGCTGCAACACATAGCTGTTGCCCCGGGAGACGATCGGGACCGGCTCGTCTTCGTGGTACTGGGCGAGGGTGGAGCGGATCTCGGACATCCGGCTCTGGACGGCAGCCCGCGCCTGGCGCGGCGCGGGCTGCTCCCACAGCAGACCGATCAGCCGGTCACAGGAGACCTCGCGATTGCACTCCAAGGCGAGGACGCCCAGGATGAGCCGTTGATGGCGGCGGGCGAACGGGACGACAGTGCCCTGGTAGCGCGCCTCGACTGGGCCGAGCACCAGCACATCGAGCACTCCCGAGCCTCCCCCCAAGGCGGAGTCATAACCATACCTCTCCCGCTGGTTGACTAGGAGATGGATGTGGCCGCCGGGGTCGGCTGCGAATCCGTTTTCCCATAGACGCCGATGGCTACCCGGTAGGTTGCGTCAGCAGCTGCTGGCGCCGTCGAACGGATCGAGCCCGCACCAGATGAAGTCGTCGCCGGTCGCAGGTCCGGCCTGAGCCGGCGACGAGAGTCCACCCAGGAGCGCGAGCACCAGGATGACGACGGCGAGCACGGATTTGGTCACACGCATGTAAATTCTCCTAGCTGTCAGGGTGCTGCCGAGGATGGCCGGTCGCCTACCCGAGCATCTGCGGCCACGGGCCCGCGTCCGCCGGCGCGTCGATGAGCCGGGACTTGTGCCACAGGTGGATCAGCAGGCTCTGCAACAACACCGGGGTGTCGTGCAGCCAGCCGTGATGCCGGTCGGCGATGACCAGCAGGTCGCAGTGGCGGCGCTGGGCGTCCGGCAGCGTACGCAGAAACGCCTGACCGGCCGCCGCGGGCGACATCCGCGAATGCTCTCCGACGGTGATGCCGACCGGGACGCCCCGATCGAGCACGCCGCGCAGCTCCGCACTGAGCCGTCCGCGGCCGTGCCCTCGGGCCAGCGCCAGATTGAGCCGGATCTCGCTCACCAACGCGTTCGTCCGCGCCCTGGCGGCCAGCGTCCGGTACGCGTTCCGGTAGCTCTCCAGCGGATTGTGGGACACGTCGTCGGAGATGCTGGCGCCCTCGCGTACGTAGCGCCAGGCGATCGTCGGCCAGTTGGTGCTGCGCAGTCCGGGCGGATCGCCGAGCGCGACGCTGTCGACGTCGACACCGTGCGCGGCCGCGCGGGCGGCGACGAAACCGGCCAGGCTCGCGCCCTGCGAGAATCCGTGCAGGCACACCCGCCCGACGCCGGCCCGGGTGAGCACCGCCAGATAGCGGTCGGCGATCGGACCGAAATCCCCGGCGTGGTACGCGCGACGCAGCGCCGCGTCGCGAACGCCGGCGAGCCCGGTCGGCCCAGGCAGCACGACGACGGCCGGGGCCTTCGGGCCGGCGAGCTGCCGGAGGAGTTCGTGCATGAGGTGCCCGCGCACCATCGGCAGCGGATTGGCCCAGTCCACCCGGCCGCCGAACGGGCCGAGGCACACCAGCGCGTCGCCGATCGGCTCGTCGGCCGCGCCGAACGTGACGAACCTGACGCCGTCCTCGGTCTGGTGATCGGTCGCCGCCGCCCGCACCCGCTGGACCAGATCGTCCACGGTGTACGGGTACAGCGGCCGCAGCAGCTCGGCGACTGGCTGGGTGACGCTCATCTGACGGCGGTCTCCTCTCGGTCGCCGGTACGCTCACCGCTGACGATGTACATCGTGCCGAACCAGTGCCGGGTGCGATGTACCCCGCTCAGATGCCCGACGATGAGGTGCCAGGGCTCGTCGTAACCGTCGTATGTGGTCATATAGCGGTCGGACAGCCGCTTGATGACGGTCGTCGCGGCCTTGGGCGCGGTCTTCTCGTTCCAGTGCGTGCAGATGGCCACGACCCGGCCGCCGGGGCGTACCTTCGCCATCGCGCTGTCGACCGCCGCCGGGATCTGCGACAGGTCGTGCGTGAAGGAGAACAGCAGCGCGTCGGCGAGCAACGGCAGCTCCGCCTCCTCCAACGGCGACTCGAAGACCTCCACGTTCGTCCAGCCCCGCCGGGCGATCTTCGCGCGCGCCTGCCGCAGCATCAGCGGGCTCTGGTCGATGCCGTAGACCTGCCCGGTCGCCCCCACCCCGGCACGCAGCCGGGCGAAGTTGACGCCGGTGCCGCAGCCGGCCTCCAGCACCGTCTGTCCCGGGCGCAGGCCCAGGGCGGCGATGCCCTTGGCCCGCATCCCACGGAAGACGAGCTGGTAGTCGTAATAGCTCGCGATCTTCCCGTACTGGTCAAGCGCGGCTTGGCGATTGGGTTTCGACATGCTCCAACCTTTCGGTGATCGAGGGGGTCGCCGGAGCGAACATGGTCAGGAAGTGCTGCCGGTGCACGGCGAGGAAGGAGCCCACCGCCGCCACGGTGGCCAGCACGAGCGCCGTGTTGGCGGCCACGGGCAGCGGATCGCGGCCCAGCCACGCGAACGCGGGCACGGTCTTGGCGTACAGGACGATGGACAGGCTGCAGTACACGAAGCCCTTGGCCTTCGTGTAGAACGTCGGGCGCAGGTAGCTCTCGCCCCGGGCCAGCCCGACCAGGCGGGTCAGGTCGAGCACCGCCCGGCCGCCGATCACCGCGCACAGCGTGATCGGGTGGACCACGCCGGCGACGAACAAGCCGGTGAAGACGATGACGAACGTGTAGCTGTCGGCGGCGCTGTCCATCACCTGGCCCGCCCGCGGATCCCGCCCGGGCGTACGCCGCGCCAGGAAGCCGTCGAGCAGGTCGGTCAAGTAGGTCAGGAGGAGCAGCGCCAGGGTCGCCGCCGACCACGACGGGCGGCCGGCGGCGCAGGCGAGCAGGAAGACCAGCGCGCTGGGGTAGCGGGTGGCGGTCACGAGATTCGGAAGGTCCAGCCGTCGCATCGTCGAGCCCCCTTGTCGGTGTGCGAGCGTTACTGGTGGGTGAGCGAGGCGTTCTGCCGGGCGGCCGCGGAGTCGGCGAGGATGCCCGCGAGCACCTCGCTGATCCGGGTGCTGACCGAGGTGTCCCAGTGCTCGGGCACCTGCGCCGGGCGCCGCGGCCCGCGTACCGCCTGGTCGGTGGCCGCGAGGGCGAGCCCGACGTCGAAGCCGGCGAACGCGTTGGTGCCATGGCTGACGGTCTCGGGACGGGCGGTGTCGACGCCGACGGTGACGCAGGCGACGCCGGAGACCGTGGTCTCCTCCTGCATCCCGGCGGAGTCGGTGACGACACAGGCGGCCGAGGTGAGCAGCCGGCCGAAATCGTGGTAGGGCAACGGGTCCAGGTAGCGGACGCCGTCGACGGCGAGCAGGTGCGGCGCGGCCAGGGTCAGCAGCTTGTGGCAGCCGGGATGCAGCACCCACACGACGCGTTCCTGGCCGGCCAGCTTGTGCACCAGCTCCTCCAGCCAGGTCTGGTGCTGCATGGTCGAGGCCTTATGCACCGACAGCAGCACGTAGGAGCCGGGCTCCAGACCGAGGTCGACCGGGTCGGCCGCGGCCCGGCGCTCGTCGGCTCCGAGCAGGAAGCTCTCGGTGTGGGCGTTGCCCACCAGCCAGATCCGTTCGCCGGAGATGTTCTCGCGGAGCAGATTGCCGACCGCACGCCGGGACGGCGCGAGGTGGAAGTCGGCCACCGCGGTGATCATCCGGCGGTTGAGTTCCTCGGGCTCGTCGCGTACGTGCGAGCGCAGCCCGGCCTCCACGTGGGCGACCGGGATGCCGTTGCGGGCGGCGACGACGGCGGCGGCCAGCGTCGAGTTCACGTCGCCGACCACCACTGCGAGGTCCGGGTCGCCGGATCGGGCCAGGTAGCGATCGATCACGGCGACCAGCGAGGAGAGCCGCTCGCCGTCACGGTCCGCGTCCGGCGCTCGCAGCACCTCCTCGACGCGTATGCCGAGCGTGTCGGCGTAGGACAGGCCCATCCGGCCGGCGGCGTGTTGTCCGGTGTGGACGACGCGCAGCCCGGCTCCGGCGTCGCGCAGCGGTGGCGCGGCGAACGCGCGAACGAGCGTCGCGGCCTTGGGCAGGTTGGGTCGGGCTCCAATGAAGAGAGTGACGTCGTGGGCGATGCCCGCCATTACGGCTCCTTTGTCGCACGCGATCCGGTCGCCGTGAACAATAGCCGGAACAACAATTGTCGGCTACCCGGAATTTCTTTGTCAGACAGGTATCCGAGGCATCTCTCATAAGAGACGTGAGACAACCTAGAATGCAATTCTGTGATTGCTGTCGTACGCATCGCCTTGCTAATTTCCGGCGGTCGGCGTGCCCGGTCGGGCCCGTCGGCGCGGGCCGCCCGAGGGGCGGTCGTCCGACGAGAGGCAGGCAGATGAACGATGCGCCGGTCACGGCCGACCTGGCGTTGGCGCCGGTCACGATCACGCCGACCAAGCCGCTGACGCCCACTCACGTCAAGGGGCTGCTGTGGCTCGACGTGATCCACAAGAGCACCCGGGAGATCCGCCCGGTCACCTACGTGTGGAATCCGCGGATGTCCACCCTCACCGCCCAGACCGCGGCATATTGGGAATTCCTCGACCGAGCGGTCGGCGACGTCGACTGGTCGGCCTGCTCCGAATCGGAACTGGGCGAGTTGTACGTCCGATCCAATGCGGCGGGCGTACGCCCCACCGGCGATTCATTGCAACCTTATTTCGAGCGGGTGGAGAAAGAGGGCTGGATCCATCCGGCCAGCGTCCGGCTCATCGACCTCTGGAAGGAGCAGCTCGACCTGCTCAACGTGGCCGATCCGGGTCTGCTCGACCCGGCCGAGCTGACGCTGACCGCCGACGACGTGCTCGACGTCCTGCGTGAGCATCAGCTCACCATCGACCACCGGGGCATCGGCGGGCCGGTCTACCTCGACGGCACCATCTGGGGCCTGCCGGTGCGGCAGATCGTCGACGAGGAGGGCGTCGCCAACTACCTCGTCCCGGTGCTGCGGGAACTCATCCCGATCGGCGCTCGGCATCAGCGCGTGGTCCTCGTCTACGACCAGGAACTCATGCAGGACTACATCCTGCTCGACAAGGTGCTGACCGCCCTCGGAGCCGCCGTGACCCGGCTGGCCCTGGGCCGCGTGCCGATCGACGGCGTCGTGGCCTCCAGCCGGCACGGCGGCTGGGAGGGCAAGACCCTGTCCGACCTGGCGGATGCCTGCCTGCGGCATGTGGACGTGCGGACCTACCGCCTCGGCATGCGCATCTACTTCATCGCCATGCTGGAACGCGGCTGTGCCAAATCGTTCCAGCCCGAGCTGCTGCGGCGCTCGATGGTGCGCGCCGAACGCATCCTCGGCGAGACCGGCGACGCCGAACCGGACAGCGGCGGCCCCGCGTTCCTGCGGCGGCTGGCCGTCCCCGACGGCGGATACGTCGACCCGTACCGGCTGACCACCGCCTTGCTCGACCGCCGCCGCCGGGTGCCGGCCGACCTGCTGACCACGGTGTTCGGCTGACATGGACGAACAGCAGCTGCTCGGCCGCCTCCTGCTCGGCCACTACGAACGGGTCAGCCGTGGGCTCGCCGCCGACGCCGAGCCCACCGCGCCGCCCACAGCGCCCACGGCGCCCACGGCGCCCACGGCGCCCACGGCGCCCACGGCGCCCACGGCGCCCACGATGACCGGCTACCGAGTCTCCGCGGTCATCGGGACGTTCGATCTGCGTACGTTCGTCACCGGGGCGCTCGGCTTCGCCGCCGCGGTCCCGGAGCCGGCCCGTGACCCGTGGTACCGCTCGTTCACCCGCGCGGTCTTCTTCGCCGGCAACCCGGACAGCGTCGCCCGCCGGTTCCCGTGCGACCACGTGACCGACGGCATCGCCTGGCTCGGCCCGGCCCCCGACGATCCCAAGAGCGCGCTCAGTCGGGGCCTGAAACTCCTGCGAGCGCCCGCGCCCTGCACCAGCCTGCCCGGCAAGCTGACCATCACCGTGCCGGGTCCCAGCGGCTCGCCCATCGCAGAAAACATGGACGCCACCGAGAGTCGGCATCGGCTGGACATCGCCGTCGGCGGCGTCACCGTCGCCGAGTACCTCGTGCACGTCCACCACGTGCTCTGCGAAGCGGTCCTTCGCCGGACACTGCGCCCCGGCGACGAGCTGACCATCGCCCACGTCGACCGCCTCACCGTCGACGAAAGCCTCGCCGCGGCGACCCACCTGCGGATCTCCGACGATCCACACCAGACCGGGAACCGCCGCCTGTACGCCCGCCTCACCTCCGACGTCTCCACGCACTTGAGGGAAACCGCCGATGACTGACATCGATTACACCGACCGCGTACGCGCGGCCAAGCAGCGCCTGCTCAACCGGCTCGCCGAGCCGATGCTCGCCCAGCACGAAGTGCTGCAGGAGGTGCTGACCGCCAACTCCGCCACCGAGTTCGGCACCGAGCACGACCTCGCCGCCGTCCATTCGGTCGACGACCTGCGCCGCCGGGTGCCGATCCGGACGCACGAGGAGTACATGCCCTGGATCGAGCGCGCCATCGCCGGTGAGCCGAAGATCCTCACCGCCGAGGACCCGGTCGTCTACTTCTCCTCCAGCGGCACCACCGGCCGGGAGAAGCACATCCCGGTGACCCGGACGTACATGCGCGACTGCTTCCTGCCGTTCTACTACGCGTGCTTCGCCCGAGTGGTCGAGCACCACCCCGAGGCGATCGCGAAGCAGAGCGGCGTGCTGAATCTGTGGCAGGATCCGCACTCGCCGATCGCGCGGACCTCCGGCGGCCAGCCGCACATCGGGCCCAGTCAGGTCGACTTCGGCAAGTTCGGCGACCAGATCGCCGTCGGGCCGGGCAACGCCGCGCCGTGGAGCCGGCTGCCCGACGCGTTCACCGACGCCGACCACTGGGAGCGCACCTACCTGAAGGTACGCCTAGCCGCCGAGTACGACATCCGCTGCGTCGTCACGGTCAACCCCGCCATCGCCGCCGCTTTGCCGTACCAGCTGGAACAGTGGTGGCCCCGGATGGTCGAGGAGATCGCGGCCGGCACCCTCGGCGGGCTGCCGCACAAGTCCCCGAACCCGGAACGCGCCCGCGAGATCGAGCGGCTGGCCGCGTACTTCGGCACGATCCGGCCGGAGCACCTGTGGCCCGCCATCGATCTGCTCGTCACCTGGAACACGGCGCTGTCGTCGTTCTACCTGCCGCAGGCCCGTGCGGCGTACGGAGCCGACGTGAGTGTCCTCCCTGGACCGGTCGCCTCCTGTGAGGGCCCGGTCGCGGTGCAGCTGGACCGGCATCCGACCGCCGGGCCGCTGTACGTCACCGGCTGCCTCTACGAGTTCATCCCGGCCGAGGAGGAGATCAAGCCCGGCAGTGCCACGCTGCTCGCCGACGAGCTGCAGGCCGGGCGCGAATACCACGTGGTGCTGACCCACGTCGGCGGCCTCTACCGCTGTGCGGTGACCGACATCGTCCGCGTCGTGGACTTCGTCGCCGGTACGCCCAGGGTCGAGTACGCCGGCCGCAGCCTGCCCGCCGCCGACGTGAAGGACACTTTGCTGGAGCCGCAGCTGTTGCGGGCGTTGTCCGGCGCGCTCGGCGACGTCGGCCTCCAGGTACGCAACGCCACGTGCCGGATGGCGCCCGGCGGACGGCGTTACGAGGTCGCGATCGCGCCGACCGGCGTCTTCACTGCGGACGAGCTGGAGACCCTCGGCGTCGCCCTCGACGCCCGGCTGCGGGCGCAGTCGCCGGGGTACGCCCGGGGCCGGGCCGCCGATCGGCTCGACCCGGTCAGCGTGGTCGCCACCCATCCGCACGCGTTCCTGCGTGAATGGGAGCGCCGAGTACGCCGTGGCGAGCGCCCGCCCCGGGTCAAGGACCGCGTGTTCACCACCGATCCGCAGGTCTGGGAGCGGATCACCGGCGGGCAGCCGGTAGCGATGGCGGGGGAGCGGCGATGACCGAGGCGACCTTCGACGTGATCCCCGGCCGGGGCCTGCACACCGAAGCCGCCCGTGCCGATCGGCTGGAGTGGTTGCGGGCGCAGAGCGGCAGCGCACTGGCCTCGCTCGGGCCGGGCCGGATCGACGCCCGGACGCTGGCGGGCAACATCGAGAACTTCACCGCGACCGTGGAGATCCCAGTCGGGCTGGCCGGTCCGCTGCTGTTCGACGGCGGCACCGTCCAGGGGCCGATCGTCGCCCCGCTCGCCACCACCGAGGGGGCCTTGGTCGCCTCGGTTGCCCGGGGCGCCCGCGCGATCACCCTCGGCGGCGGCGTACGCACGCATGTGCTCGCGCAGCGGATGACGCGTGCGCCCGTCTACGGATTCGCGGACACGGCGACGGCGTACGCCTTCACCCGGTGGCTCGCCGAGAACGCGTCCCAGCTGCGGGAACGGGTCGGGCTGGTGTCGCGGCACGCCACCCTCGTCGACGTCCGGCCCTTCCAGATGGGGCGCTACGTGCACGTGCGCTTCGCGTTCGAGACGCGGGACGCCGCCGGGCAGAACATGACCACGGCGGCGACCTGGAGCATCTGCACGTTCATCAACGACAGCCTGGCCGATGACCCGCTGCTGAAGCCGGAGCTGTTCCAGATCGAGGGCAACCTCAGCGGCGACAAGAAGGTCACCCAACTGTCCATGATCGACGGACGGGGCGCGCGGGTGACCGCCGAGTGCTTCCTCGACCGGGCCACCATCGCGGCCGTGCTCAAGACGACGCCGGAGGCGCTCGACCGGGCCTACCGCGTCGGCCTGCTCGCCGCGCTGCAAGCCGGCATGCACGGTTACACCGTCAACGCCGCCAACGTCATCGCCGCGATCTTCGTCGCGACCGGGCAGGACATCGCCTGCGTACACGAGTCGTCGACGGCGATCCTCGGCATCGAGCCGCACGACGACGGGATCCTGGCCACGATGCTGCTGCCCAACCTGATCGTCGGCACGGTCGGCGGCGGTACGCGGCTGACCCAGCAGCGGGACATGCTGACCGCCCTGGGCTGCGCGGGCGAGGGCAACGCGGGCCGGCTGGCCGAGATCGTCGCCGGGTTCGCGCTGGCGCTGGACCTGTCGACGGCCGCCGCCATCACCAGCGGGCAGTTCGCCGACGCCCATCAGCGGCTCGGGCGGCCGCGGGAGGTCCGGTGGCTGCGTCCTGCCGACGTGACGACCGGACTGCTGCAGACCCTGCTCGCCCCGGCGTTGCCCGGCGCGCAGGTCACCTCGGTCACGCTCGGCCCGGCGGTGCAGGGCTCGGGCATCATCACCGACGCGGTCGCGACGGGGGAGCAGCGCAAACTGCTCGGCGTACTCCCGCTGGACCTCACCGTCCACGATGGCCGGTCCGAGTGGGAGCTGCCGCTGATCGCCAAGCTCAAGCCGCTGGACGACGAGGTCGTCGTCGCGATGGCCCGAGTCGCCTCGCTGTGCGGCGACCGGGTCGCGCAGGCCTGGCAGCGGTTCGCCGGCCTCACCGGCATCAAGGACGCCCATCTGCGGGAACTGGCGCTCTACCGGGCCGACCTGCCCGAGCTGGCCTCGATCAGCCCGCGTTGCTACGGCGTGTTCGAAGACGCCGGGCGTGAGGCGTACGCGCTGCTGCTGGAGCGGCTCACGCGGACCGGGGTCGTGCTCCTCGACACCGCCGACCGGCCGGAGCTGTGGGCCACGCCGATGGTCGAGGCCGCCGTCGACGGCATCGCCCCGCTCCACGGCCGGTGGCTCAACGACACCGACGCCCTGCTCGACCGCGGTTGGCTGGGCTTCGTCCCGGGCAGCGAGCACGTCGAGAAGGCGGCCGAACTGTGGCAGGCGCTGTGCGACTTCAACGCGGCCGAGCACCCCGACGTCGTGGACGCGGGTGCGCAGCGGCAGGTCACGATGCTCATCGACGAGGCCGGCGGCTGGCTGCGCGAACAGGACGCGCTGCCGAAGACGTTGATCCACAACGACTTCAGCCCGCGCAACATCGCGCTGCGCCGGAATGGGCTCGGCCTGGTGGCCTTCGACTGGGAGCTGGCGACGGTCGGTCTGCCGCAGCGTGACCTGGCCGAACTGCTGTGCTTCACGCTGACTCCGCAGGCGACGGCCGAGCAGCTGGAGCACTACCTGGAGCGGCATCGGCGCAAGGTCGCCGGCATCGCGGGCGTCGACCTCGACGCCGGCCAGTGGCGGCGCGGCTTCCGCTTCGCGCTGCAGGACCTGCTGATGACCCGGCTGCAGCTGTACTTGATGTTCCACACCCATCGCGAGCAGCCGTTCGTGCCGCGAGTGTTCCGGACCGCGCGGCACCTGTTGCAGCTGACGGGGGACCGATGACGAGCGCCGTTATTGACCCGCTGGTCGTCGCGCTCGTCGGGATCGACGGCTGCGGCAAGACCTCCGTCGCCCACGAGCTGCGCCGTCAGGCGGGCAGCGAACAGGACGTCACCGTGCTGCACACGATCCGGCCGCACGAGGCGCCCAACGGCCCGCTGCACGAGCTGTCCCGGCAGCTCGAGGAGCTGTCCGCGGCGGCGGATCGGCTGCACAGCCCGCACCTCAAGATCGCGGCCTTCTACCTGCAACTGGCCACCTACGGCCCGGCGCAGCGGCTGGCGGTCGACGCGTGGCGGCCCCGGGTGATCGTCGCCGACCGGCATCCGCTGGTCGACTCGCTGGTCTACCTCCCGCTCTATGCGAAGGCCCTGGCCGGATCCGCGGTCCCGCCCGCGCCGCCGCCCGCCGTCCTGCCCGTGGATCCTCTGGTCCTCCTCGGGGTACGCGCCTGGGCGCGCCGCATCGGCTGTGACACGGATCTGTGGCGGCTCGGCGCGGACCTGCTCGCCATGTACGCGTTGCCGCCGGAGGACCTGGTCCGCCACCTCTCCGACACCTTCGCGATCGCCTTGCCGGACGTCGTCGTGCTGCTCGACGTGCCGCCGGAGCAGGCGATCGCCCGGCTGGACCGCCGGGGCCGCGGCGCGGAGATCCACGAGTCGGCGGCGCAGTTGGCCGCCGTCGCGCGGGGCTACGAGCAGGTGCTGGACTGGCTCTCAGGAGTGGGCGTCCTCGTGCTGCGTCTCCGGGAGCCCGGCGGTGTCGCCGAGGTCGCCGCCGCCGTCGCCGCTCAGGCGTACGCCGGACGCCCGCCGGTCCTCGTGCCGGCGGCCGGGTAGCCAGCGGGCGACGATGGGGGTGGCGGCCAGCACGGTGACGGCGAGGATCAGCAACGTGGTCCGCAGCGCCTCGACGAAGGCGGTGTCGGCGGCGTCCACCAGTGCCGGTCCGGCCGGGCCGAGCGAGGGCGCGACCGCGTGGGCGGCGGCCAGCGCCTCGGCCGCCGCCTCCCGGGCCGCCGTGGGCAGCCCAGCCAGGTGCGGATCGATCCCGGCCCGATACAGCGGGGTCAGGATCGATCCGGCGACGGCGATGCCGAGCGCGCTGGCCACCTGGCGAACCGTGTTGGCCGTCGCCGAGCCGACGCTGGCCCGGTCACGGGGCACGCTGGCCATCACCGACGCCATCGACGGCGCCATCACCAGCGACATCCCGATCCCGGCGGCGAAGAAGGCCCCACCGACGATCACGAGGGACGTGGTGGCGGTGAGCTGGACCGTGCCGCCCAGCGCACCGGCGGTCAGCACCAGCCCGGCCCCGCACACCGCGCGGAAGCCGAACCGGCGTACCAGGGCGGCGCTGGCCGGGGCGAAGACGAGCTGGGCCACCGCGAACGGCGTCACCAGCAGCCCCGCCTTCAGGGGCGAGAACCCCCGGACCAGCTGGAGGTAGAACTGGATGAAGAAGAACGCCCCGATGGCCGCGAAGAACACGAGGCTGATGGCGGTGTTGGCGGCGCTGAACCGGGCGTCGCGGAACAGGCGCAGATCCAGCGCGGGTTCGGCGGCCCGGCCCTCCCACCAGACGAACACCGCCAGCAGCAGCACCCCGGCGGCCAGCCACGGCCACGGCCGGGCGTCGTCGAAGCCGTGGTCGCCGCCGTCGATGATCCCGTACGTGAGCGACGTCAGCGCGACGATCGACAACAGCGCGCCGATGGCGTCGACCCGGGCCGAGGACCGGGCCCGCATCTCCGGCACGACGAGCGCGATCACCACGAACGCGGCGACCGTCACCGGGACGTTGATCAGGAAGACCGAGCCCCACCAGAAGTGCTCCAGCAGCAGGCCGCCGACGATGGGACCCAAGGCGACGCCAATGCCGACCGAGCCGGACCAGACCGCGATCGCTCGCGGCCGGTCCGACTCGGAGAAGAGCCCGGTGACGATCGCCAGGCTCAGCGGCATGATCGCCGCCGCGCCCAGGCCCATGACCACCCGGGCCCCGATGAGCTGGGCGGGGCTGTGGGCGTACGCCGACAGGAGCGAGCCGAGGCAGAACAGCACCAGCCCGGCCAGGACTCCCCGCTTGCGGCCGAACCGGTCGCCGAGGGTCCCCAGCGACAGGAGGAATCCGGCGAACACGAGGGTGTAGGAGTTGATGGACCATTCGAGTTCGCTCTGGCTCGCCCCCAGGCCGTGGGCCGGATCGGCGAGGGTGGTCAGGGCGACGTTGAGCACGGTGTTGTCGAGCACCACCGCCAGGAGGCTGACGATCAGCACGCCGAGGACGACCCACCGGCGCGGGTGGTTCTGCGGTACGGCGGTCACCGCGCCTCCCGCAGACGGCGCCGCCGCTGCGGTGGGATGGAGGGGAACTGCTCGCCGTTGTTGAACTCCTGCTCCAGACGGGTGGCCAGCTGCTCCATGTACTGCTCGATCGCGGTCGACATGTTCTCCGGCGCCCGGCCGATGGCGTCGGGCCGGCGGCTGGTCCAGTGCACGGCGGCGCGGAACCGCGCGAAGACCCGGTCGTTGACGTAGAAACTGCGATAGCCGTTGCTGTGGTGTTCCACGCGATGTTCGCTTGTTGGTTGCTTTTCAGGACGCACGATTTCACTCCCCCGGACAATGCTGAAACCGACTTCGTCCTTCACGTTAGAACGCGTGTTTTACCAGATCCTTACCAACGGATCTGCGCTGGTGGCGCGCCCGAAATCGGGTATCCCCGCCGATTGCGGGAAGCCTATGGTTGGCGCTTTTTACACGTCGTAACCTCCTGTAATCGTTCTCAGTCGGCCCGCTGTTTCACCCGTGCCGGGTGAGGGTCGCGTACCCCGGCCCCGGTGATGATCTGGAGGGGACGAGGGGGTGGGGGCTGTGGTGGTGGACAGCAAGCCCGGCGTGCGGGACGTGCCCGGCGGGCCGGCGTACGCCCGGTCGTATGCCGACGTCGCCGCAGCCGCCGGAGTGCGACCCGAGCAGGGCCTCAGTTCGGCCGAGGCGCAGGAACGGCTGGCGAGGTTCGGCCCCAACCGGCTGGCGGGCGGGAAGAAGGAGTCGGCGGTCGCCGCGTTCGTCCGGCAGTACCGCGACTTCATGCAGATCATCCTGCTGGCCGCGGCAGTGGTGAACCTGATCGTGACCAAGAGCTGGTCCACGACGATCGTGCTGGCCGGGCTCACCGTGTTCAACGCCGTCATCGGGTTGCGGCAGGAGGCCAAGGCAGAGGAGAGCGTACGCGCGCTGCAACAGATGATGAAGACGATCGCCCGCGTACGCCGGGACGGTCAGGCGGTCGAGGTCGACGCCGAACAACTCGTCCCCGGTGACGTCGTGCTGCTGGAGGCGGGTAACCGGGTTCCGGCGGACGGCCGGGTCGGTGTCGCGGCCACGCTGGAGATCGAGGAGGCCGCGCTGACCGGGGAGAGCCTCCCGGTCGGCAAGACGGTCGACGTGGTCCCCGGCGACGACGTCGCGCTAGGCGACCGCACCTGTATGGCGTACATGAACACCTCGGTGACGCGAGGTCGCGGAGAGCTGGTGGTGACCGCGACCGGGATGGACACGGAGATCGGGCATATCGCCCACCTGCTGGCCGGCACCGAGGCGGGCAAGACACCGTTGCAGAAGCAGCTCGACGGCCTCTCGAAGATCATCGCGACGATCGCCGCGGTGGCCCTGGTCTTCGTCGTGGTGCTGGGGCTGGTGCGCGGGCAGTCGTTCGACACCGTGTTCATCACGGGCGTGGCGCTGGCCGTGGCCGCGATTCCCACGGGTCTGCCCGCGGTGGTGACCGCGCTGCTGTCGATCGGTACGCGTGACATCGCCGCCCGCAACGCGATCGTCAAGCGGCTGCCCGCGGTCGAGACGCTCGGCGCGACCTCGGTGATCTGTTCGGACAAGACCGGAACCCTGACGCTGAACAAGATGACCGCGCGCGAACTGGTCATTCCCGGGCAGCAACGGTTCACAGTGAGCGGGGAGGGCTACGGCGTCGCCGGCAAGATCACCCACGTCGGCGGGTCCGATTTCGAACTGGACCCCTACCTGCTGCCGATGGCGCTGTGCGCCGACGCCGTGCTGGACGGCGAGAACCTGATCGGCGACCCGACCGAGGGCGCGCTGATCGTGCTGGCGGCCAAGGGCGGGCTGAACATCGAGGAGACCCGCGCCGGCTTCCCGCGCGTCGCCGAGGTCCCGTTCGACTCGGACTACAAGTTCATGGCGACCTTCCACGAGATGACCGACGACACGGGCAAGCCGGTGATCCGCTGCTATGTCAAAGGCGCGCCGGACGTCCTGATCGCCAAGGCGTCGTCCTACCGCGACCCGTCCGGCGCGGTCGTGCCGGTCACGGCCGAGAACAAGGCGCTCGCGTCGGCGGCGAACGACCGGATCGCCGCGGCGGGGGAGCGGGTCATGGTGGTCGCGCAACGCGACTTCGATCCGGCCACGTTCGACCCGGCCGCCGATCATCTCCCACAGGTACGCGATCTGACGTTGCTGGCGATGGTCGGCATCGTCGACCCGCCGCGGCCGGAGGCCAAGGCCGCGATCGCCGAATGCCGGGCGGCCGGCATCCGCGTACGCATGATCACCGGAGACCACGCGACGACCGCCGCGGCGATCGCCCGAGAACTCGGCATCGAAGGCCGCGCCCTGACCGGAGCGCAGTTCTCGGCGATGACCGACGACCAGCTGCTCAAGGAACTGCCCGGGATCGGCGTGATCGCCCGTGTCGCCCCCGAGGACAAACTCCGCCTCGTCCGCCTGCTCCAGGAGAGCGGCAACGTGGTGGCCATGACCGGCGACGGCGTCAACGACGCGCCCGCGTTGAAGGCCGCCGACATCGGCGTCGCGATGGGCATCACCGGCACCGAGGTGTCGAAGGAAGCCGCCGTCATGATCCTGACCGACGACAACTTCGCCACCATCGTCGGCGCGGTCGAATACGGCCGGTCCCTCTACGACAACCTGCTCAAGTACCTGCGTTTCCAGATGTCCACCCTGGTCGCGTACATCGCGATCTTCCTCGTCGCCGGAGTCCTCAACATCGCGGCCGGCTCACCGCTGAACCCGATGCAGATCCTGTGGCTGAACATGATCATCGACATCCCGATCGCGATCGCGCTCGGCTTCGACAAACCCACGCCCGGGCTCATGCAACGCCCGCCCCGGCCGGTCGGCGCACCCGTGCTGTCGCGCGCCAACTGGATCCGGCTGTGCGTACAAGGGGCGGTCATGACCATCGGGTCGCTGGTGGCGTACCAGATCGGCGACCGGCAGGGCGGACCCGTCCTCGGCGCGACCATGCTGCTCACCACGTTGTCGCTGTTCCACCTCGTGGGCGGGCTGCTGTCTCGCGACCAGGTCGGCACGATCTTCGACCGGGCGGCCATCCCCGCCGCCCAGCAACTGCGCCGCTACGGCATCGCCCTGGTCGCGATCATCGCCGTCACCGCGTTCGACATCCTCAACCGCATCTTCGGTACGACCTCGCTCGGCGGGCGGGAATGGCTGATCAGCATCGGCCTCGCCGCCACCCTGCTCGTCGTGGAAGAGCTGATCAAGGTCGGCGTACGCCGGGGCATGCGAACCGCGCCGGACGCCACCCGGGCGGCCGCCGGGCGTACGCCGAAGGTCGCGTGACCCCACCTCGCTTCTCCGACCGCCGGTTTACGTCATGGCGTAATCCGGCTGTCGTGAAGATCTTCCATACATTCCGATAACTGCGCGACTCTCTTCAGCGGGCGCCCATACCCCCCACAGCGTCTGTTGAAGGAGCGACCATGAGTCCTCGTCGATGGCGGCCGCGTGCGTACGCGGCCGGTGTGCTCACGCTCGGGTTACTGCTGTCCTCCGGCATACCCGGCGTGGCCGTCGCCACCGAGTCCGCCGCACCCACCGGTGCGGCCGCGTCTTCCGTCATGTCCCCCAGCACGTCGTCCACTTCGGGCGGCGCAAAGAAGATCACCCTGATCACCGGCGACGTCGTGACCGTCGAGTCCGGACCCGACGGCCGGATCAAGCCGACGGTCAGCTACGTCGCGCCGCGCCCCGGCGGCGTGCCGACTACGTTCCTGGAGGGCCGCGAGAACGGGGCCTTCCACGTCTACCCCTCGGACGCGCTCAAGCTGGTCGGATCGGGCCTGCTCGACGCGCGGCTGTTCGACGTCGAATATCTGGCGAAGGCCGGCTACACCGACGACCGGATCTCCGGGCTGCCGCTGATCCTGCAGTACCCGAAGTCCCCGTCGATCGACAGCCGAGGCAAGCAGTCCGCCCCGGACGCGGCGTCCCTGGCCGCCAAGACCGACGCGCTGCCCGGCACCGAGGCGGTTCGCGGCATGCCCAGCATCGCCGCCGCGGCCACCCGGATCGACCGCGCCAAGTCCAAGGACCTGTGGAGCAGCCTCCGGTCGGCCAGTGGAGTGCAGAAGGTCTGGCTGGACGCGCAGGCGACGGCGACGCTCGACCAGAGCGTGCCGCAGATCGGCGCGCCCGAGGCGTGGGCGGCCGGCTTCACCGGGGCCGGCGTCAAGGTGGCCATCCTGGACACCGGGATCGACCTGACCCACCCCGACCTCGCGGGCAAGGTGCTGGCGAGCCAGTCCTTCGTGCCGGGCGAGGACGTGCAGGACGGCCACGGCCACGGCACCCACGTGGCCTCGACCATCACCGGCAGCGGTGCGGCGTCCGGCGGTAAGTACAAGGGCGTGGCTCCCGGCGCGCAGCTGCTCATCGGCAAGGTGCTGGACAACTTCGGCGGCGGCGACTATTCGTGGATCGTCGCCGGGATGGAGTGGGCCGCCGCCAACGGCGCCAAGGTCATCAGCATGAGCCTGGGCGGCACGGACACCCCGGGCGACGACCCGCTGGAGCAGGCGGTCGCCGACCTGTCGCAGCGCTACGGCGTCCTGTTCGTCATCGCGGCCGGCAACAACTGGAGCCCCAAGACCATCGGTACGCCGGGATCGTCTCCGGCGGCCCTGACGGTGGCCGCCGTCGACAAGCAGGACGCGGTGGCGTACTTCTCGTCCCGTGGCCCGGCGCCCGGTGAGCTGAACGCGAAGCCGGACATCTCGGCGCCCGGCGTCAACATCGTCGCCGCGCACTCGTCGACGGGCGAGATGATGGGCGAGCCCGGCGAGCTCTACACCTCGGCGAGCGGCACCTCGATGGCGACCCCGCACGTCGCCGGGGCGGTGGCCATCCTCGCCCAGGAGCATCCTGAGTGGACCGGTCAGCAGCTCAAAGCGGCGCTCACCAGCACCGCCAAGGGCATCGGGGCGACCGCGCTGGACACCGGCGCGGGCCGGGTCGACGTGGCGACCGCCACCAAGCAAGGCGTACGCGCGTCGGGCAACCTCGACTTCGGCGCGATCGGCGCTCCCTACACCGCTCCGGTCAACCGGACGCTGACCTACACCAACGACACCGACGCCGACGTCTCACTCAGCCTGACGTCGACCTTCACGATGAGCGTCTCGACACCAGCCCCAGCTGGGATGCTCACCCTCGACCGGGACAGCGTGGTGGTCCCGGCACACGGAACCGCCGACGTCGGCGTCACCTTCGACGTGACCAAGCCGGGCCTCGACACCTGGTACCACGGCGTGATCGTGGCGACCGGGTCCGGGGACACGGTGCGGACAGCGGTCGGCGGGCTCAAGGCGCCCGACCGGAACACCCTGCAGATGCGGATCGTCCCGCCGGCCGGTGCGGTCGACTTCAGCCCGGGCGGTTTCCTGCTCTCCCGGGTAGACGCGCGTACCGACCTGGACATCCAGATCCCGCTGAACGGCGCCCAGACCATGAGCGCCGCCGTGTACACCGGCAAGTGGAGCATCAACGGCACCGCCTCGTGGCGGGACGCGACCGGCGACGTGCACTTCCTGCCGATCGCCGAGCCGGAGATCACCGTCGACAGCGACAAGACGGTCACGCTGGATCTGCGCAAGGCGACCGAGGTGACCGTCAAGACGCCGAAGACGGCGGTAGTGCACGAAATGCTGCCGGGCTTCGAGCGCGTCTCGGCCGGCGGCAATGTCGTCTACCTGAGCGGCAACATCGGCGCCGGCCAGCACCTGTGGTCGCTGCCGTCGGGCAAGGCCACCCTCGGCTCGTTCGTCCAGTCGGTGCAGGTGCGGATGGGCGTACCGCTGCTGACCATGACGGCGAACAAGCTGACGATCACGCCGTACTACTCGGCGACGAGCGCGGACGAGGTCCCGATGATCGACGGGAAGCAGTCCCTCAGCACGGTCGTCGCCGGCCACGGCACCGCCGAAGATCTGTCCAAGGTGGATGTCCGAGGCAAGCTCGCCCTGGTGAACCTGTCCGACCTCTGCACGGTTCAGGCCTGTGAGGGCGATCCGGCGGAGCGGCTGAAGGGCGTCGCCGCGGCCGGTGCGACCGCCATCATGGTCTACCTCGACCAACTGCGGCCGCTCTGGTGGTACAGCGCGTTCGCCTGGGTAGCCGTACCGGTCGTGACCGTCAACGCCGAGCAGGGCAAGGCGCTGGAGCAGGCCACGCGTACGCGATCGGTCACGGTCCAGGCCACCGGCACGTGGTTCAGCCCGTACCTGTACCAGCTGAAGTTCTACCAGCACGGACGGATTCCGGGACCGCTGCACTACAGCGTCACCAAGCGCGACGTGGCCGAGGTGAACGCCCAGTTCGGCTACGACTACCCGAAAGGCCAGTGGATCGGCTACACGTACGCCAATCCGGCCGGACACCAGGACATCCCGTCGGCCTGGCCGACCCGGTTCGTCCTGCCCCTGCACGCCAACCTCACGCAGTACTTCGGCCCGGTCAGCAAAGACCTCGTCTGGAACCGGACCTACCAGCGGTACACGACCGGCGACTCCAACCCGCCCACGCTCAAGTACTCCAACGCGCAGTACAAGTCGACGGTGTTCCCGAGCGCGGGCCCGGTGGCCGAGACCTGGGGTACGCAGCCGTTCGCCACGGGCACCCGGGTCGGGCCGAAGACCGAGCCCTGGTACGGAGCCTGTTCGGTCTGCCGGGCCGGTGACGCCATCTCGGTGGTGCACCAGCTGGCCGACGTCGAAGGCACCAACACCGTGACCTCCTGGGTGCGCGGTGAGAACCAGACCCAGACCGAGCGTCTGCGCCTGTTCCGGGGTGACCAGGAGATCGCCCTGGAGAAGTTGCCCGACTGGCTCTTCCGGGGCTACAGCGATCCGTTGTTCCGGCTCGCGCCGGAGTCGGCGACCTATCGGATGACCAGCGAATACACCACCGATCTCCCGGCCGAATACCAGAAGTACGCCCGCACGGTGAACACCGAGTGGACGTTCACCTCGGCCCGGCCGACCCAGGCGGAGATCAACTGCAACCTGACGCTGGGCGGCTACGGTCCCTGCTCCGGGGTGAACCTGCTGTACCTGCGGTACGACGGTCACCTGGACGGCCTCAACACGGCCAAGGCCGGCTCCGTCCAGCGCCTGACCATCACCGGCTACCACGATCTCGGCTACACCAACACGACTCCGCTCCGGAAGATCACGGTGGAGCTGAGCTATGACGGCGGCCGGACGTGGCGTACCGCCTCGACCACGCCCACCCGCACGGGGGAGCAGGTCGCGACGGTCCGCTACCCGCAGCTCGACCAGACCGACGGAACGGTCTCGCTGCGGGTGTCGGCCACCGACACCGACGGAAACACCATCGTTCAGACGATCCCGGCGGCGTACGGCTTGCGCTGACGTGGGATCAGCCGGGGCGGCCCTGCGCAGCGGCCGCCCCGGCACGCATCGCCGCCTGCACGCCCGCCTGGAATCGGGTGGTCGCGCCGAGCTGCCGATGGAACTCGGCGATGCGCCGCTGAACCGTCCGCGGCCCGACCCCGAGGTGCCGGGCGATCGCGGCGTCCGTCGCCCCGGCCAGCAACAACTCCGCCACCTCCGCGTCGACGGCGCTCAGCACCCGATCCGGGTTCGCCTTCGACCACAGCGCCTCGAACAACGCGCCGGTCGCGTCCAGCAAGGCCCCCGAATAGGAGACGATGACGGTCTCGGGGTTCGTCACGATCACGGCGAACCGATGATCCGCGAGGTAAGCGGTCACCGGCACCGTCGGCAGACTCCGGCAACCAGGATCGGCCGGGTCCGGCTCCACGGCCACGATCCGGTGGGCGACCTCCGCCCCCGGCCGCCAGGCCCCCGGCCCCACCAGAGCGCGAAGCTCGGTCCGCACCTTGGCCTGGGCCTGCGCGATGCGTTCGGCCACGACCCGGGGGCCGGTCACCACGCTGACGGCGCAATCTCCGTCCAGATGCATGCGGTACGCCTTGGCCAGCGACTCGATTCGGTCAGCCAATCGCCGCAGCTCGTCGGCATCGGCGGCTTCCAGCAGATGGGCCGCGACCTCGGGGGCGAGACCCTCTGCCTCGTCTGGCGTGCCCGTCATCACGCGACCGCCGGGGCGAGCCAGCCCCACTGCGCCGCCCGGTATCCCGCCTCATACCGCGACTGCGCACCGAGTTTGGTCTTCAACCGCTGTACGCGTTCCCGGATCGTGCGTTCGTGCGTACCGAGATGTTCGGCGATCTCGTGATCGGCCATCCCCAATGCCAGCAGCGACACCAGTTCCCGCTCGGCGGCGGTCGGCTCCGACGCCTCGGCGGCCCACGAGGCGTAGCTCGACAGTGGGATCGCCTGCTCCCAGTGCGCCTCGAACAACGCGCTCAACATCGCGAGCACGGTCGGCTCCCGGATGAGCAACGCCCGGCGGGGCGCCTGCGGGGCGGCCCGGATGAGCACCGCCACCGACTCGTCGATCAGATACATCTTCAGCGGAATGTCGCCGACGCGCGCCTCCTCGCCGCGGTTCAGCGAACGCACGAGTTCCACCGGATCCTGCAGTACGCCGAACGCCGAACGGTCGTAGAGGATGCGATAGCGGATGCCCTCGGCCATGTTGGCGTTCTGCACCGGATCGTCCAGCGGCGGAGTGGCGATGCCGACATACGGCGGCCGATCCCAGCCGCGTACCTGTTCGACCGCCTCGTACTGCAATTCGATGTTGAGCCGCCGGATGGCGGCGGGGTCCTCGACGACCTCGAACAAGTCGTCCCGCAGGGCCAAGGCGCTGGCCTCGACCGCCTGCACGATCAGCTGATGGCGATGAGCGGCCAGCTCTTGGGCGTACCGGTGGTAGAGCGGCGCGAGCGAAGCGTCCGGCGGCACGGCGGCGATCCGCACCGGCGAGGTCTGCTGCCAGGCGACGAGCCCGAGCGTGACAAGCCTCCGGACCATGGTCTGCGTGTTGGGCCCTCCGTGTGCTGACGCCGCCAGCTGCTCCAAGGTCATCGGCGGGTGGCACACGATGTGTTCGTACAGGGCCTCCAATTGCTCGTCGAAACCCAAACTGATCAACATCTTTAAGAGTATGAAGTGATCAATCTCGTGTGGACAACCATCGTCCCAGCGCGCTCTGCGGCGTCGTCGGCTGGGGCGATCCCCGGCTGCTCAGGCGTCGGCGAGGCGTCGGCGGATCTCACCCTCGAAGTCGTCGTACGCGGCGAGGACGTCCTCGATGTCGAGCTGCGGAGGCAGGTCGTCGGGGCGTTGCCGGGCCAGCAGGTACTCCACGGTGGCGGTCACCACGCGGGTGCCGTCCGCCGCGAACAAGTCGGTGACGGCGGGCGAAGCCCGCACCAAGATCGTCACCGGGCCGTCCTCGTGCGGGATCTCGACGAGGTGGCGGCCGTCGTCAAGTTCCTCGGTCTGCGTCTCCGCCATGATCAGAGCCTACACAAACGGCCTACGCGCGGGCCCGACCTGCGTCGTTCGGCTGTGTGAAGTACGCCGCGCTGTCGTCGTCCATCGGGTAGTACGACTCGATCGAGACCTCGTCCAGCGTGATGTCCAGCGGAGTGCCGAAGGACGTGGTCGTGGAGAACAGGCGGATCTCCCGACCACCGAATCGGAAGATCATCGGGATGGCGATCTCGGCCGTGCTGGTCCGTTCCGCCCCCTCACTGAACGGGGACCCGAGGTACTCCTCGAAGAGCGCCAGCAGCTCGGGTGACGGGGCACGGGTGAGCTGACGGGCCAGCCGCGCCCGGAGCACCGACCGGACCTCGGCCAGGTTGACCAGATAGGGCGCGAGCCCGCGTTCGTCGAATCCGAGTCGCAGCATGTTGACCGGCGGCTGCAGCAGGTCCGGGGCGGCGTACGCGAGGAACGGGTCGAGCGCCCGATTGGCCAGCAGGATGTTCCAGCCGCGGTCGACCACCAGCGCCGGATAGGGCTCGTGCGCCCGCACCACCCGGCCGATCGCCTCCCACGCGGCCGACAGCCGTTCCCCGGTGAGCGGGCGTTCGGCGTACCGGGGGGCGAAGCCCGCGGCGAGCAGCAGCCGATTGCGTTCCCGCAGCGGCACGTCGAGGTGCTCGGCCAGCCGGATGATCATGTCGGCGCTCGGCTGCGACTTGCCGGTCTCCACCAGGCTCACGTGCCGCGACGACACGTTCGCCGCGATCGCCAGATCGAGCTGGCTGAGCCGTCGCCGATGCCGCCACTCGCGTAGGAGTTCGCCCACGGTGTGCACGACGGCCGATGCTACGTCCGCCGCCGGGCGTACGCCATGAAATGCGATGTCATCGACAGCCCGCCGGCGGGACGACGACACTGCACGCCATGACCACACAGACGACCACACAGACCGGGTACGCCGACAACAAGACCATCGTCCAGCAGGCGCTGACCGCGCTCGTCGCGACGGGCGACGTCGAGGCGCTGGCGCAGTCCCTCAGCGACGACTTCGTCCATCACCGGCCGGACGGGCACGACTCCACCAAGACGGCATGGCTCGCCGCCGTACGCGCCGCGCTCGTCCCGCTCGACGGCATGCAGGTCGAGATCGAGCACCTGTTCGCCGACGGCGACCACGTCATGATGCACTCCCGCCGTCGGCTGCCGGGAGACGAACCGGGCATCGTCGTCGTCGACATCTGGCGCGTCCAGGACGGACTCATCGCCGAAGCCTGGGAGATCATCGAGCCGCTGGCCGAGGCCGACGCTCACCTGACGTGGTGGGCTCCAGCCGGTCGCTGACGTCGACCGGACCGCCGGCCGAGGCTGATGCCCTGAGCGTCAGTCCTCGTCTTCCTCCGACGCCCGGTGGATGTCCTCGGCGATGGCGGCGGCGTCCCAGCCACCCTCGCCGCCGCCGTCGCGCCAGGCGACCACCGCTTCCTCGGCGTCCTCCTCGTCCCAGTCGTACTCCCGGACCAGGGTTTTCGCGATGAGCCGGTCCAGCGCGAGATCGTCCATGTCGAGCCACTCTAGCGGCCCGGCCGTCGAGGACCCGGCCCCGACCGGCCAGGACGCGGCCCGGCCAGGACGCGGCCCGGCGGGTGGATCAGGGCAGCCGGCCGAGGAACTCTCCGTAGAACAGGCCCAGCGCGGCGACCACTCCGGCGCCGGCGATGATCCAGAACCGGGTCACGATGGTGACCTCGTGCCAGCCGACCATCTCGAAGTGGTGATGCAGCGGCGACAAGCGGAACACCCGCCGCCCGGTCGTCTTGTACGACGTGTACTGGATGATCCGCGACATCGTGATGATGACGAAGAGCCCGGCCAGGATCGGCAGCAGAAGCACGGTCCGCGTCGCGACGGCCTCTCCGGCGATGAGCCCGCCCAGGGCCATGGAACCGGTGTCGCCCATGATGATCCGAGCCGGTGACGTGTTCCACCACAGGAAGCCCAGCAGAGCGCCGGCGGCGGCGCCGGCCACAAGGGCCGTCTCCAGCGGGTCGCGAGCCTCATAACAGATGGCCGCGTTCGCCGCCGGATCCGCGCACCAGTGCTGATACTGCCAGAACGAGATCAACCCGTACGCGCTCAGCACCACGATCGACGTGCCGGTGGCCAAGCCGTCCAGGCCGTCGGTGAGGTTCACGGCGTTGGTCGACGCCATGACGATCGCGATGAACACGACGACTGCGCCGACCGTGCCGACGTCCAGCCAGCTGATCTCGCGGACGAACGACAGCCGCGTACTGCCCACCGACAGACCGGCCGTGCTCGGGAAGCCCAGTGCGACGACGCCGAACCCGGTGCCCACGGCCAGCTGCAGGACCAGCTTCCAGCGCCCGCTCAGCCCGGCGGTGTTCTTCTTCGTGACCTTCAGGAAGTCGTCGACGAACCCGATGCCGCCGCAGAACACCATCAGGCCCAGCAGCACGAAACCCGTCATCGTGGGACCTGGCGGGACGATCTGCGCGTCCGGCAGCACGTTCATCACCAGGTGCCCGACCATGTACGCGAGCACGGTGCCGATCACGAAGACCAGCCCGCCCATCGTCGGCGTACCCCGTTTGACCTGGTGCGCTTCCGGGTTTATGTCCCGGATCGGCTGACCGGCCCGCAGCTTGACCAGGGTCCGGGCCGCGAACGGGGTGCACAGCAGCGCGAACACGAAGGCCACGGCCGCCGCTGCGACGGAGGAGATCACCGGTGCATACCTCCTGATGAGGGCGTCAGGGCAAGATCGCGAGTCGCCAGCATACGACTAGACGCCTGGGGCCGCCGAGGGGTTGCCGGTCGCCGCCACTGTCCTCCACGCGCAACTGCCTGTCCGCGTACGTCATTTTCGCCACGATCAACTTCTGGCAACGTGGTCCTCGCGGCGCCGCAGCCACTTCTCGAACGACGCGACATTGGGGTTCTCATGACCATGACCGCAGCCACGCCGCACCGCGGGGCAGCCACATCGGACAGTCCGGCCGCACGACGGGCCGGGCTCGTGCTCCTGCTGGTCTGCGGGGCGATCTTCATGCTGATGCTCGACGCCACGGTGGTCACCGCCGCGCTCTCGGACATCCGCCACGACTTCTCCGCCGGCATCGACGGCCTGCAGTGGGTGATCGACGCGTACTCGATTCCGCTCGCCGGCGTGCTGCTGACCTTCGCCACCGCCGCCGACCGCTTTGGGCGTAAGCGCATGTTCGTCGCCGGCATGATCCTGTTCACCGCTTCCTCGCTGGCGTTGACGCTGGCGGACACGATCGTGCAGCTCGACGTCCTGCGCGCGGTGCAGGGAGTCGGCGCCGCGATGCTGTTCGCGACCGCGCTGCCGCTGCTCGCCGAGGCGTTCCCCGACCAGAAGGCGCGGGCGAAGGCGATCGGCGCCTACGGGGCGGTGATGGCGGCGGCCACGGTGGCCGGCCCGGTGCTGGGCGGCCTGCTCGTCACCCAGTTCGGCTGGCGATCGATCTTCCTGATCAACGTCCCGATCGGCATCGCGATCGCGGCCGTGGCCGCCTGGCGTATGCCGCGGTCGGCGCGCGCGCTCGATCGGCGTACCGACTGGGTGGGCTCGTTCTTGCTCACCGCGGGCCTGGTGGCGGGAGTGTTCGGGCTGACCCGGGGCAACGCGCTGGGCTGGTCGTCACCGCGTCTGATCGGCCTGGCCGTGCTCGCGGTCGTCCTCCTGGGCGCGTTCCTGGCGTGGCAGTTCCGGGCCGCGCATCCGTTGCTCGACGTGTCCATGCTGCGCAAGCGCGGGTTCACCGGCACGGCCGTCGTCTCCGTGGCGCACATGGCCACGCTGATGGCGGCGTCGAACTTCCTCGCGGTGTACCTGATCGGCGCACTCGGCTACACGCCCCTGCAGATGGGCGTCCGGCTGCTGCCGATCAGCCTCGGCGCGCTGGTGGCGGCCCCGCTGGCGGCGATCCTTCTGCGGCGCGTGCCGATCGCGGTGTCCCTGCCGGCGACCATGGCGCTCGTGGCGCTCGGGCTCTGGCTGCTCGGCGACGTGGCTCCCGGCGACTCGTGGACCCATTTCGTCGGCGGCATGGTGCTCGGCGGGCTGGGTCTGGGCGCGATCACTGCCGTCACCCAGGCCGCATCGCTGACCTTCGCCTCGACCAGCAACGCGGGCATGGCCAGCGCGACCTTCGGCACCCTGCGCCAGGTGGGCATGGCGGTGGGCGTCGCGGGACTCGGCGCGCGATTCAGCCAGGCCGCGGCGGACAGCGCCGCCGAAGGATGGCAGCACCTGGGCAGCACCGCCGAGCCCGGGTTGCGGGAACAGTTCGCCGAAGCCGTCGGCGCAGGAGCCGGCCGTCAAGCCGCGCAGGGCGATCCGCTGCTCGCCGACCTCGCGCACGCTGCTTCGGCGGCGGGCCTGAACGCGGTGAGCGAGCTGGGCACGTGGATCGCGGTCGCCGCGGTTGTGCTGGCGGCGGTGGCGTTCGGGCTGCGCCGGCGATCCGCGTAGGACCAGCTGCCGACGGTCAGCTCGGCTGATCGGCGATCGTCATGTCGGCTGATGGCCGATGGTCATGTCGGCTGATCGCCGACGGGCACGGCTTCCTGGGCATCATTCCCGCCGAAGTACGCGGCGGGGGTGATGCCCGTTCCGCGCCGGAACGCCGTGATGAAGGCGCTGGCGGTCTGGTAGCCCACCGCCCGGGCGACCCGGGAGACCGGCAGCCCATCGCCCAGCAGCGGCAACGCGGCGTTGAGCCGTTCGTAGGTCCGCCAGCTCTCGAAGGTCACGCCCGTTTCCGCCCGGAATCGGCGCGACAGGGTTCGCGGTGACGCCCCGACCTCCCGGCCCCACTCGACCAGCCCGCGCGCGTCCACCGGATCGCGCCGGATGGCCAGGGCGACCTGGCGAGCCTGCGGATCGGTGGGCAGCACGGTCGGCAGTGTGGTCACCGCCATCGGCTTGACCAGATCCCACAGCACCGCGTTGGCGCGTACGCGACGCTCGCCGGTGGCGTCGGACAACTCGGTCAGGTAGCGCAGCAGCGGCCCGACCAGCCCGGTCGCGTCGATCACCGTCGGGCCGTCCCACCGGATCGGGCAGTCGTCCGGCTCGAAGTACAGCGACATCATGACTCGGGTCCGGCCGATCAGCACCGCGTGCGGCGTACCGCCGGGGATCCACAGGGCACGGTTGCGCTGCACCACCCAGCGGCACCCGTCCGCCTCCATCGCCAGGACGCTGTCCGGTGCCCAGACCAGCTGATGCTGCGGATGGCTGTGCGTCGTGATGTCCCAGGTCTCCTCGAGCGGGATGACGAGGCTGGGCGAGTCCTGGTAGTCGACGGAGGGATGTGCCACCACCCTCGCAGGTTATCTCGGCGGCTGCGGGCCGATCGGTGTCAGGAGGCGTGACAGAGCGGTGACAGGGCGGCGACAGGGCGGCGGCCGATCGTAGTCGCATCAGAGAACGACGAACCGCCGACACAGGAGGCACCGAAATGTCCATCACCTTCACCACTCAGGACAAGCAGACCCTGCGGACCGCCGCGTACGGCGCGGTGTCGCTGCTGGCGGCGGCAGGTGCGGCCGGTGGCTCGCCGCACAAGATCGCCACGAACGGTTCGATCGCCTTGGCCTCGGCCACCGGCCCGGTGGGGCACGTGCTGGCGGAGAAGAAGGGCGGCATGGACCTGAGCGGCAAGTCGGTCGCCGAGCTGGCCGACCGGGTGCTGCCGGCGCTGACCGAGTCGATGACCCTCCTGGCAGCGCAGGCTCCGGCCGAGGCGGCCAACTACCGGGAGATCGTGCTGCTGGCGGTGGAGTCAGCGGTCGGCGGGCAGGCCAGTCCGACCCTGGCCGACATGACCCGCAAGATCACCGCAGCCCTGGACGCCTGAGGACGATTCGGGTGCCCCGGCCGACCCGGCCGGGGCACCCGATGATCATCGTCACAGAAGGCATCTAGTTTCCATCTGGAAACTAGATGCTACGTTGTCGCCATGAACGAACAGCCCCTCTCGCCGCAAGCCGCCCTCGACGCCGTCCATTCGGCTCGGGCCGCCGGCGATCCGCTCAACCCGCCCGGCTGGTACGCGCCGATGAGCCTCAGCCTGCTCGTCGGTGGCGTCGCCGTAGCCGGGCTGGCGTCGTTCGCCCGCAACCCCGTCCGCATGGCGGGCGGCATCCTCGGCATCGCGCTGTTCGTGGCCTGGATCGCCCTGACGCTGTACGCCGTCCGCACCTGGCGTCGGCAGGGCTACATCCCGCGCGACGCGCAACCGGCCGGGCTGCTCGCCTCGCCCCGGGCTCGGCAGGCGGTGACGATTCCGCTGGCGACCGCGGCGGTGGCGGCGCTGATCGCCGGGCTGGCCGGAGTCGGCTGGGCGCTCGGTGTGGCCTGCTTGCTCAGCGCGACCGCGGTGGCGCTGACCGGGATCCGGCGCGCGTCCTCGTGACCGGCTTCGACGAAGCGTTCGCGACGCTGCCACGCTTGAAGGTCGCGGCCTTCCTGTCCGGCTGTGAACAGGCGGACTTCCTCACGATCGCCGAGCGCTGCGACATCGCCGGCCCCACCCTGTCCAAGGCCATCGTGGCCTTGGAGGAACTCGGCTATCTGCAGGTGGAGAAGGGCTACGTCGGGCGGCGCCCGCGTACCTGGGTTAGCCTCTCCCCGGCTGGAACGGCGGCGTTCACCGCCCACCTGGCCGCGGTGCGCGGGCTCGCCGAGTCCGCCACCGAGGCGTGACCAGGCTGCGCCATCGAGCTGTGACCAGCGCCTTGTCATAATGATCTTGGCGGCAACCTCCCGGTGGCGAAATCGCGTCGTAGAAAAGGGGCGGTGGCGAATCGGGCCGCACAGGAACGGAAGCGGTGTGACAGATGACGATGTACGGCGACCAGGATCATTCGCAGACTCCAGCGGATGACGACGGCCCCGCACGGGGACAGGCGCACGTAGGGTCGGCCTCGGTCCCAGGCTCGATCCCGGCTTCCGTCCCTAACCCGGTTCCTGGCCCGGTCCCGGGCTCAAGTCCGGGCTCAGTTCCGGGCTCTGTTCCCGGTACTGTCCCGGCCGCGACGGGACGGGCCTCGGTCGGCCGGGCGAACGTGCCCGGGTCGGCGGGGCGCGCTTCGGTTCCTGCCGCCCCCATTCCTCCGACCGGCCGGGCGAGCGTACGGCCGGCGGGTCCTAGTGCGACGGACGGGCCAGGTGGGCCGGAACGAGTGGGCCGCGCCCAGTCTCGGCGCACCTCGCCGGACGGGAAGCCGGACGGAAGCACCGAGGGGAAGTCGGCGGGGAAGCCGGGCGGGAAGGCGAAGAAGGCCCGGCGTACCAAGATTCTCCTCGCGTCGTTCGCGGCGCTGCTCATCGTCTTCGGCGGTGGCGCGATCGCCACGACGTACTACTTCGACAGTGTCGACGAGTTCCTGCCCGAGAACTTCAAGACCGCGCAGACGACGATGATCATGGCCGTCACCGGTAAGCAGATCGCCCAGCTCGGCACCGCGAACCGGATCAACGTCCCGATGAACCTCATTCCGGAGAAGTCCCGGCTCGCCTTGATCGCCGGTGAGGACAAGGACTTCTTCGACCACCACGGCGTGTCCTACACGGGCATCATGCGGGCCGCCTGGAAGAACCTGACCAGCGACGAGTCGCAGGGTGGTTCGACGATCACCCAGCAGTACATCAAGATCGCCACCGAGCAGGCCCAGATCTCGTACGCCCGGAAGCTGCGTGAGGCGGTCCTCGCCCGCAAGCTGGAGGACAAGTACGACAAG